>JALRKK010000117.1 GCA_023268935.1 Glaciecola sp. | reverse complement strand
CTGTATTCTGTGATAAATGGAACTTGAATTTGTCAGTAGTGGTCGCAGTTAATGGATGCGAGATGAAGTTTTTGATGTACTTTGGCATCTCAGTGACTTTTAATACAAAATCCACTGAGCCCGTGTTTATCGCATTTTGTGGCATGCCATTAAATTGTGCTTCTTCAGGATCTTGTGCAATGACCATCGCCCCAGCTTCTTTTAATGCCTGAATGCCTCGACAGCCATCTGAACCAGTTCCGGATAAGATAATACCAACTGCTTTATTTTGTGAATCTTCTGCAAGAGTCCTGAAAAACTCATTGATGGGTAAGTTGATGCGATTGTCAGGCGGAAGTTCAGACAAGTAAATCTTACCATCAGTTACCCGCATAAGTTTACCGGCAGGAATCAAGTAGACAGTGTCGGCGAGTAAAGTTTCACCTTCAGTCGCTTGATGCGTTGGCATGTTCGTATGCTTTTTGAGGAGTTCGTCCATCATACTCTTGAAGTCGGGTGACAAATGTTGCACCACAACAAAAGCACAACCCAAATCATCGGGTAAAGCATCAAATAAACTTTCTAAAGCCTCGAGGCCACCAGCTGAAGCTCCGATAGCAACGATATGAGAAGGAGTGTTTCCTGAACGCGATTCATCTTGCATCGATACATCCATAATTCATCTTTTTATTTATGTTTTAAAAATAGCACACGACCACAAATCATTCACTATTTAAGAAGTAAATATTCTAATTTTTACTATGACACCATAGCCTTACAACATCATGGAGTATTCCAATAACGTCGAGTAATCATCGCCAAACAAAATGATGTTGTGGTCTTTTAATTGTGCTTAAGTATTGTCGAAATGTTCAATGTTAGTGGGAATGTTTTGGAGCGTTGAAATCGACATGGGGACGCTAAAGATAAATGTCGAACCTACACCCACAAGCGACGAAACTTTGATTTCACCTCCCATTAATTCTGCGATACTTTTACAAATCGCCAAACCTAATCCGGTTCCACCAAAGTGGCGAGTGGTTGACTCATCAGCTTGTTTAAAGGGTTCAAAAATCGTTTTCAACTTGGAAGCAGGGATGCCAATGCCTGTATCTTTTACACTAATGGATACATTTTCTGTATCGCCAGAAATACGCAATAAGACGGCACCTGTTTGAGTAAACTTGATGGCATTTGCCAAAAAGTTATTGAGAACTTGGTTGATCCTGACGGGGTCTGTACTGCGTTTAGGGTTAAAGCCGGGTGAAATTTCAATATCGAGCTTTAATGGTTTTTGTAATTGTAATTTAAACTTCTCAATAGCCTTTTTGCCTAAGTCATTAATGTCGACAGCGATACTTTCAAGTGCCATTTCATGAGAGTCAATTTTAGATAAGTCGAGAATATCATTAATCAGTGTGAGGAGATCCTTTGACGACTGCATGGCCATTTCGATGAGACTTTGCGAGTCTGTATCCAAATCATAACTTTGTAGGATTTGTAATGCACCCATAATCGTATTCATTGGAGTGCGGATTTCGTGACTCATATTGGCTAAAAAACGGGTGCGAGCATTCGTCGCATCCTGTGCCTTAATCATATTTTCTTGTGCAAGCGTAGCCTGATTGACAATTTCTCGCTGGATTATTTCACTTTCAGTTGTATCAACACAGGTTCCGACGATGCGAAAATTTTGCCCAACTTCATCGATGTAAAACCGAGCATTGATTTTGATAAATGCGATACGGCCGAGTGCAGTCATTATTCTACAGGTAATCAGGAGGGTGTTCTTTTCTAACATTCCTTTACTACCTAGGTTGATATTATCAATGAACTCCTTGCGATCCTCTGGGTGGATCATATCCACCCAAGAACTAAAACCTCGAATATCATTAGCTGAGACGACATCAAAAAGCACAAACATAGATTCATCCCAATACAACCTATCGCTTGCAACATGATAATCCCATGTGCCGGTATTGGATGCATAAAGGGCAAGATTTACTTGTTCACGAAAAAACGCACTGTCCTCTTGTTCTTTTATTTCTAATGTTACATCTTGAGCCGTACCAAATCGTCTGTGGATTTTGCCATCGACAAATTCACCGGTCATAGACAGTTTGATTTTTTTTTGTTTATTTTTTGCTGTGCGGATTGTGATAATCAGTTCAAAGGGTTTTTGAAATCTTTCCAACTGCTGCAAGGCTGTAGTGATTTTTTCCATATCATTGGCATTGAAAAAAATCGAGTGTTGTTCGATGACTGGGGAGTAATTCTCAATATCACAGTCAAAGACTTGATACATTCCTTGCGACCACAACATCTCACCAGACACATAGTTAAATTCAAAGGAACCCAGTCTTTGTGAATCTTCTATGAACTTATTAAGTTTTGAATGAGGTTGCATTAAATCCATTTACTAGTCTTTTTAATTGTGACTTAATTCATCGACGCTTACAGCACATAATTCGGCAAACGTTTCAAGAAAAAACTCGACTTCAGGCATGTCCTTAGCAAAGTTTTGAATCATTATTGATAAGCGTTCAGCGACATGATCAAACTCGTGATTACCAAATCGAAGTTCGTCTTTTGCTTTGAGATAAGCTGAGAGCAAATCTGCTGCTTTAACAATTTGCTTGTATTCTGGGTCTACATTATTTTGGATCAATAAAGAATCGAATAACGGTTGTAATTTAGGAGGTAATGTTGCCAGACATTCTTGTTCAGCAAGCGCTTCGAGTTTTTTGAATTCAGCAGTGAGGGCAGGGTTATGATATTTGGTTACGTGGTTGATATCTTGAAGTTTGGTTTCTGAAACCTCATGGTAAAGTGCGGTTGTTGCTACCTTATCAGGATTAATATTACCGTTGAAATACGTGTTACGGATGACCGCAAGCAGATGCGCAATCACGGCAACTTGGTGTGAATGTTCAGCGACATTCTCAGACTTTATGCTGTGCATCAATGCCCAACGCTTGATTAATGGCATTCGCAAAATCCAAGCTAAAAAAGCACTTTGCTGCTTCATCATGTTACTTAACCTTGTTGATAAGTAGAAAAGAAACGTTCAAGTCGAGAAAAAGCGGAAGTTAAGACATCAGTATGTGGTAAAAACACTAACCTAAAATAACATCCTTCATTCAAATTAAAAGCTCGTCCGTGAACTAAGAGCATTTTTTCTTCTTGAAGTAAATCATAGATCATTTGTTCGTCATTGCGTATTCTGAATTTTTCAGCATCGACACGAGCGAATGCATACAAAGCTCCCATTGGTTTAACGCAGGTTATACCATCTATCTGATTGAGTTTGTCATACGCCATGTTACGCTGTTGTAATAAACGCCCACCATCGTGAACCAGATCATTTATCGATTGGTACCCACCTAAAGCTGTTTGAATGGCATGTTGGCAAGGAACATTTGCACACATACGCATTGAAGATAGCATATTTAGGCCGTTAATATACTCACGGGCAATTCGCTTATTTCCCGATACGATTAACCAGCCAGCCCGAAAACCGGCAACGCGATAATTCTTTGATAAACCTGAGAAGGTGACCATAAACAAGTCATCTGCTAACGATGCAATACACGTATGCTGCGCCTCGTCATATATGATTTTGTCGTAGATTTCATCACTAAATATAACCAAGTTATGCTCTCTGGCAATATCGATGATCGATAATAGTAATTCTTTGGAATACACCGCACCGGTGGGGTTGTTAGGATTAATTAACACAATGGCTTTCGTGTTTGGTGTGATTTTGGCGCGAATATCATCCAAATCTGGGAACCAACTAGCTTGCTCATCACAGCGATAATGCACTGGTGTGCCAGATGAAAGGCTGACCGCCGCGGTCCACAGAGGATAATCTGGTGCAGGTAACAACACTTCGTCGCCAGTGTCGAGTAATGCTTGCATTGACATCATAATCATTTCACTGACGCCATTACCAATAAAGACATCTTGAGCCGAAATACCCATGACAGCCTTTTGTTGATAATATTGCATTACAGCTACCTTAGCAGCGTAAATCCCAGTGGCTTCCGAGTAGCCTTGGGCGGAAGGTAAATTATAGATGACGTCTTTTAAAATATCATCGGGTGCCTCAAAACCAAATGGGGCAGGGTTACCGATGTTTAATTTGAGGATACGATGACCTTCTTCTTCCATGATTCTGGCTTTTTCATGAATAGGGCCTCGGATGTCATAACAGACGTTATCCAATTTACTGGATTTGTTTACTATCACAATTATTTCGCTCTTGTTTCTAATACGGAAAGAATACCTTACATCACTTGATATCACTAGTGTTTTTCATTGAGAGTAGAAACTTTTCTAGTGCAGAACGGTCCTAGCTAATAGGAGGTATTATGTTACCTGTTTATTTGGCTGGTTTGGCTCTAGGCGCGTTAGCCAATCAAGCAGGCCGACAAACACTCAAACCTCTTGCTGGTGTGACTATCGCTCTAGGGGATGAACACTTTCTATCGCGAATACGCTTGGTTAGACAATAATTGTCACCGCTTTGTCGTTGAATGTTTGGGCTTAAATCAGGCCTCAAACGTTGTCTTATTCAGCGATTTGAATAGTTTGCTTAGTGAGCGACATCGATTTTCACTAGGATATTATCCAATTTGCCGTTACAATGTTAATCGAATGTAAATTTATAGTTAACAGCTGAGGTTCAGATGTCTAGACATTTTGATGAAATGCCGGAAACGGCGATTAGTAAAAGCGGGATATCTCGTGTTATTCCATGTAAAGAACTCGAGCTGGGCGACCCGATAAAGTGGCTTTCTTTGGCTTTGCAAGATTGGCAAAGAGCCCCGATGATATCACTCTTTTATGGGCTTATTTTTGCATTCATACCTTGGGTGATAACCTATTGGGTGGCAATGACTGGGTGGCACCTTGTGATCCTCCCTGCCATAGTATGTTTCATGTTGATTGGTCCGTTTCTTGCGGCTGGTTTATATGATGTTAGCTGGGAAATCGAAAAGCAACACGAGCCTTCGCTGCGTCATTCGCTCCGCGCAATTCGCCGCAACACGGTGAATGAATGGGCATTTGGTGTGATGCTTATGATCTTTATGGTATTTTGGCTTCGAGTAGCCTCTCTTATTCATGCCTTATATCCCGCCTACTTAGATCCCAATTTTACTAATCTTTTACCCTTTTTAGTTCTGGGTGTGGGCGTGGGGGCAGTATTTACCGCCATCGTGTTTTTCATTACCGCATTTACACAACCTATTCTCATGGAACGTCAAGTTGACTTAGCGACTGCGGTTTTAACGAGCATCAATGCCGTCTGGTTAAATAAAATGCCCATGTTGATTTGGTCAGGTATTATCTTTTCTGCTGTTGCAATTGGCTTTGTTACAGGGTTCTTAGGCTTCATCTTTCTGATGCCGCTGATTGGTTATGCATCGTGGCATGCTTACATTGATACGATAGAAACCAAGCGCGAGCGTAATTACGAGTAATTTTATCTCATCGGTCTTGTAAATCTGCATTGAGCTCACGCTACAGACTTAAATTGACCTTTGAGTAATCCTCAGCGCGCGCACAAGCTATTGTGATTTTGTTGTCATTCACAAAAGACTTAGGCACTGATTTACCCCTATCAAACTCAAAATTACCTATCACCAATTCAAACTGGTCGTGGTAACATTATCTAGTTATAACGTAGAAGAGAGTCTGATAGGTGAGAAATAAAGCTGTTTTTTTTGACCGTGATGGCATAATCAATATCGATAAAGGGTATGTCAGCGATAGCGATGATTTTGAGTTTGTCGATGGTATTCACGCGTTAATACGCCATATTAACAGCAAAAAGTTACAGTGCATTGTCGTGACGAATCAATCTGGAATCGCCCGAGGAATGTATAGCGTTGAGCAATTTAAGCGCTTAACTCAGTGGATGGTGGATACTCTGCTTTCTGATGCCGCTATTATTGATGATGTGTACTTTTGCCCACATCACCCAAGCGCAGGAGACACTACAAATACCCGTTTGTGTATTTGTCGTAAACCACAGCCAGGTATGCTGTTTTTTGCTTCCATAGAACACGATATTGATTTGACTCAATCCATAATGATTGGTGATAGTGAACGCGATATTAAAGCTGCAATAATCGCCAATCTAAAACAGGCAATCTGGGTAACGAACACTTCAGACCCGTTAGCGCTGGAACGTTTGCATTACACCAAAGAGGCTTACCAAGCCGACACGCAGATTACTATCGTACCGACGGTATCGAGTATCTTACCTACCTTGCAAATTGACTGAGGTGTTTCATACTGCGATTGAATATCTGCGTATTTAGCTCTTGGTTAATCAAAGCGCCAGTTTGACTTGAAACGGAATAACTCGCCCCATTACTTTCAATGTATGAGATGGAATCGTCGTTAAAAATGACAACGCGATTATCTTCAGTTGTCACATGCCATGGACGTTGTTCGCCTTGTATTGGTTTACCAGTTGAATAAGTATCTGATGCTACATTACAGCCCATACTATTCAGCAAAGTTGCGGGTATATCTTCGTTGAGTACCAAAGTAGCATTCATGGATAATGTGCTATAAGCCAAACCAAGCTTCTGAGTATCATTCGATGGGCTCAAAATCAATACATTAACGTTTTCACGGTCAAACCCCTGCAATGCTTTGCTAATAGAAAGTGCATCGCCGTATATAACATATACTGCATTACTAAATTCTGTTGTTTCCTTGAGGGAAAAAGATCGAATGTTACGGGTAGCGAGATAGGTGTCGGCTGGGACATCCATATAGACATCTATGCCAAAACCAAAGAGCAAATCAAACAATACCGGATTAGTGGTTCGTAAATATTGATGATAGAGGTTAGGTAAACCATAGGTCATTGTTTTGATCTGACTCTCAGGCGATGCACTCGAGCGATAATAGGGCGCTTGATTGAGGCTAAACGGTAGTAAATCGGCCGCAAAATGTTCCGTTGCGAAAAATACTAACCAGGGCTTATCGATAGCAACCGGACAGTAAATGGGCTGAGTCGGGTAATTCAAGGCATCAATGGCAAAGGCAAACTGCATCGACTTGCGTTGGTTGTAATCTTCGATATCTAATAACCCATAACGGGATAGAGTCGTTTTTGCAGTTGCAGGATAAGATAATGGAAACATATTATCCTGCTGTACGATAGGTTGATACAGTTTGGCATCAGCCCAAATATGCAAACCATGTGCACCGATAAAACAAGCCAAGAATATACCAATAACAGACTGCTCAATACGTTGTCGACTGAAACGGTCAATTCGTTGCCAGATAGCATTTGCAATGAGCAACTGAAAGCTCAGCCAAACCACAAACAATAAGCCGAAGAATAAAAGCTGCTCCGTGCCAAAGGTTGCCACTTGTTGTACGGTTTCGTCGACTACAAGCTCGGATTCCTGCCACGATATGTGTAATCCTGTGCGATGATAGAGTAGTGCATCAAAAGCAAGTATGGCTTGTCCAAGGGCGGCAATGGTTGAACTTAACCCTTTGACTAAACGACTGTTGTTGATCATATAGCACAAGGGAATAATGGCAATCACAAAACCCATAAAGGTCAAAAAACTAATGTGGCCGAGCCAATTCATCACCAGGTAGATTTGTCCAAGGAGAGATTCTGGTAATGGTTCGGCAAAGATATACATAGAGGCGATGACTAAAGCCACTAGAATATTGTAAAAGGCAAACCAATGTCCCCAGCTGACTAAGCGAGAGACGCGCTGACGGCGAGGAGATTCTCCAAGAAGCATATTAAAACTATTCCTTAATCGTGCGAATGAGCACTTCACAAAATTGTGTGGCGAGTTTTTGTCTTACCTTCGCATCGATGCGTTGATTAAAAATGTGTGTGAGGGCATCACCTAAAACCATTAATGCAAGGTCGGTTTTGACGTTGTTTTGTTCAAGTACTGCGAGGATCTGCTCAAGTATTTCATTATATTGAGCGTCGTTGTATTGGGATTGAACCGGCATTTTTTTACTCTTTGACACAGATTATGTAGAGAATAATACAAAAAACTCCATCATATAAGGATAAATTTTATATAATGTCACAAAAATAAAGAGCGAATCACGACATCTATGAGTATTTTGATCCATCATTTTGTAATGCATCAGTTGCGAGCCAATGAGAAGGGGGCCATGAGCTTGGTTCCAAACGCATCTTGTATTGCACTAAACCAGGCTACAACTACCTTAGCGCAAGAGATTCAGCAAGTGTTTGCCAGTAAACCCAGCAAAGGTATAGGTTCATTTTTGGTAGCAGAATCTCAAGTCGATGAAGAGGATGATGGAACCCCGCCTGAGGCACTTATCCCGTTTGTTGAATTATTAAGCAACGCTTTCGAATCAGATGATGCTTTTTTGCACATGTCGACTCAAGCTAGTCAGTCGTTGATCACCACAATGGCACAAGATAATATCGTTGAGACCGGTTTTATTGTTTTTAGTCATTACGAGTTTTTAGCAACGGAATATTTGTTTATAGGCATAATTAATACTAAGCAACATGTGGAAGTAAGTGAAGACTTGGAATTGTTGTATTCCGACCATTTGGATATAGCCAAAATGCAACTTGCGGTGCGCATAGATTTAACGGCTTGGAAAGTCCAACCAGAACAAGAGCGATACATCAGTTTTATCAAAGGTCGTATGGGGCGCAAGGTGTCTGACTTTTTCATGCGTTTTTTACAATGTGAAGAAAAAGTCGATGTCAAACAGCAAAATCAACAGTTATTAACAACAGTTGAAAGTTACCTGGCCGAAGAGTCGCTCTCGGTTGATGAAAAAAATACGTCACTAGCTGAAGTTCAAGACTACTACAAAAAGCAAATCAACAGTGGCAATAATATAAAAGTTTCTGACCTTGCCGAAGTGCTGCCAAAACGAGCAGACGAAAACGAAGTGGCCGATTTTAGTGTCTTTGCTTCGCATCTTGAAACTCCTTTAGAACCTGAGTTTCAGCCAGATGGTGCGGCAGTTCGCAAGCTGGCGCGTTTTTCTGGACAAGGTGGTGGTGTAACGGTTGCCTTTGACCGCAAGTTACTTGGAGATAAGGTGCACTATGACCCTGTCACTGATACATTGGTGATCAAAGGCATTCCACCCAATTTGAAAGACCAACTTACTAACGCGCAAGATTAAGGTAGACCATGCAATTATTTGTTAACGACTTAACGGTGATGGACTTTTCATACCTCTGCCCAGAGCGAGGAATGGTGGGTGAGAGTTGGATCGTAGATGTCGAGTTAGATGGTGATTTGAACGAAGAAAGCATGATCCAAGATTTTGCCATCGTCAAAAAGCAGCTTAAGTCATTAATCGATCAATATGTTGATCACAAGCTCCTTATCCCAGTTGAGCATGAATTTACCAAGGTTGTTAGAGATTTACCAGATGAGTTAGTCAGGGTAGATTTTGTGCGACCAGAACAAAAATCGATACATTTGACCTGTCCTGCAGATGCTTATGCGTTTATTTATGCAAATACCATCACCATGACATCTGTCGGCGAATATTTGCAAGATATCTTAGCGATTCATCTACCCAATAACGTGGCTGGAATTAATTTGTCGCTGAGAACTGAACACATCCCAACTGCGTTTTATCATTACACGCATGGACTAAAAAAGCACGACGGTAATTGCCAGCGCATCGCCCATGGTCACCGCTCCAAAATCCATATTTATTACAATGACCAGATTCAGCCAGAAGCTGAGGCGCATTGGGCTTCTCGTTGGGCTGACATTTACATTGGTACACGTGAAGATGAAGTAAAGTGTGAGCAATTGTCGCAACATTACCCAGAGATAAGTGATGCAACACATTTTGCTTTTCGCTATACCGCGTCACAAGGTGATTTTGAATTAGCTATCCCACGGAGTGAATGTGAAGTCATCGAGTTAGATACGACAGTTGAATGTCTGGCTCAGTATGTGTTGAATGAGGAGCAAGCTCGAAGTGGTCAAGCCAAGGTCACCGTTATGGCGTTTGAAGGTGTGGGGAAAGGAGCCAAAATCAGCACTTTGAATTGAAGAGAAAAAGCCTTTTCAGTCAGAACCCTTGCTTTATTCAGAACTTCTATTCCCATAAAATAATTGTGGTTTTGTTCGCATTTACTTAGAAATCCAAGTATAATCATGCCCTTTAAAATTGCTCTGGATTTGCGATCCAGCCTCGCAAGGAAAAACACATGACACCATATATTGTTTGCGCAATGTACAAATTTGTTGCGCTCGAAAATTTCAAAGAAATGCGTCAGCCACTGCTCGATGTAATGCTACAAAATCACATAAAGGGTACCTTGTTACTCGCATCGGAAGGCATTAACGGCACGATTTCAGGCCCCAGAGAAGGCATCGACGCCTTACTGACTTATCTTAATAGTGATGCGCGCCTAAACCCGATTTCTTATAAAGAATCACTACACAACGAGCAACCGTTTTATCGTACTAAAGTCAAACTCAAAAAAGAAATTGTGACCTTGGGGGTTGACGGTATTGACCCGAATCAATCGGTTGGTACCTATGTCAAACCCAAAGACTGGAATGCGTTAATAAGCGATCCTGAAGTATTTGTCGTCGATACTCGTAATGACTATGAAATTGAAATCGGCACGTTTAAACACGCAGTGGATCCAAATACCAAATCATTTCGTGAATTTCCGGAGTATGTCGCCAACAATATGGATCCAGCAAAGCACAAAAAAGTGGCAATGTTTTGCACTGGGGGCATTCGTTGTGAAAAATCCACAGCCTTTATGAAACAACAGGGTTTCTCTGAGGTATATCACCTTGAAGGTGGTATTTTGCAATACCTCGAAGATGTGCCTAAAGATGAGAGTCTATGGGAGGGTGACTGCTTCGTGTTTGACAATCGTGTCGCCGTTAATCACGACTTGGAAAAAAGTCATTACGACCAGTGTTATGGCTGTCGCCTACCAATCACGGAAGAAGATAAACAATCACCTCAATATGAAGCGGGCGTAACGTGTCCAAAATGTTTCGGTACTCACACTCAAGAACAGTTAGAGCGTTTTCGTGAAAGAGAGAAACAAGTGAACCTAGCACGAGCAAGAAAAGAAACGCACGTAGGCAGTGAGGCGCACGATATTACTATAAAGCGCCGCTTGGCAAAGGCTGAAGCTCAGCGTCAAAGACAACTAGCAAAGAATCAACAAGATAACTAATAAAGCTAAAATTTAGTACTTTGGGTTAGTTGCTTCCATCTGAATTTACTGTAATATCTTATTAAAGCGTGTGAAGGAAGTAAGTATGTCAAAAGTTGATCTATCGCCAGAGGAACTGGCCAGCATTAAGGAAGAATTCAACTTCTTTGATAAAGACAACAATGGTCTTATCGAGTTACCAGAGTTTATTGAGCTCCTAACTGTGTTAAGCCCTAAAACCAAAGTCAAAGCGGTTGAAGAAGGCTTTTCTCTGATTGATAAGAACCACGATGGATCCATTGACTTTGATGAGTTTGTCAAATGGTGGCAGGAAGGCTGGTGGGAGTATTAGACTCCTTTTAAGGTTAAGAATTCATACATCATCAGACAATTAATTAAGTAGAACTACAAAAAAAATGGCGCCTTTATCCATAAAGGCGCCATACCATCTTAGTAAATTTGGAGTTAAAACTCGATTGATACGTCAACACCATATGAAGCTGGCGCACCATAGGTTTGAGCATTAAAGAAGTTAAAATTAGCTCCGTGGACAATGTAATCTTCATCTGTCACATTTTTACCCCAAAGAGTGACCTTACCCACTGAACTTTCGCCAAATTTGATTTCAGATAATGACAATCTCATATTAAGTAGGTTGTAACTATCAGCCACTAATGTAGGGTCAGAAACCGAGAATTGGAAATCATCAACAATTAGATAATCCATGTGTAGATCAAGGTAACCCATTGGAAGTTCAGCAATATTCCATAGCGCAGCAATAGAACCATTGTGTAATGTATTATCAGTGAATTCTGGGTCAGTATATTCAATATCTTGATAACCAAAACTAGCTGTTAATGTTAGATTTTCCGTAACCGCAAACTGCATATCGAATTCAATACCAATGTTTTCTGATTCACCCGTATTCCGAGAGCGTCGAATGCTTCCATCAAGCTCAGTCTTTTGCAGGTTACTGTTATCATTCATAAAGATGGCGGTATTAAACATCAAACGGTTATCAAGTAGCATAGACTTTATACCGAGTTCATATGAAACGGTGTCTTCAGGATCAGCTGGCGTCAGTGACCCTTCAAAGTTCGCTTGTCCCATATTTGCAGGATTAAACCATGCAAAACGGTCAACAGAACCCGCATTATAAACGCCAGAAGCATAACCTTGAGCGATGCTGCCATAAACAGTAACGTTATCATTTAGTTTATAGTTTGCTAGCAATGAACCCACCGTTTTAGACCAGTCCTTTTCGCTGTACAGATCATTCGATAACATCGCATCATTTTGCGCTAATTGTGTTAATGAACGTTCGTCTTTTGTGTATCTTAATCCTGCGACAATGTTTAACTTGTCATTCACTTTTGCGTCAATATTGGCATATAGTGCACTCGACTCAGCTTCCACAGCATAAAATCCACCGAAAGGAATTGGGTCGCCGAATAACAAATTCGCACCTTGACCTGTGAATATTCCAATAGACCAAGGGTTATTTTCTTCACCTTCTTCCTCAAAATAATAATAACCAGCAACGTAATTGATTGAACCGCTCTGATTAGAACCTGTTAATTGGAGTTCATGAGAAGATTGCTCTTGCTTAACATTTTTTGTGTAATGGAAGGCAGGGTTAGAAATGACATTGGTCATATCTACGCTCGGTGGTTGAGTCGTAAAATCTAACGCAGGTGCAAAATAAGCCCCACCATCAAAATCGATACCTTCATTGATGTCAGATGAATATTCTCTGGATGAGTAGATGTATTTTACGTTATGGTTGTCAGAAACGTCCCAAGAAAATGTAAGGTTATGACCAGATATATCTACAAGTTCAGGTCCATGAAAATCTAACTCAAATTCTGTTTGTCTTTCTGGACCATGTTCGTTTGCTGCCATTTGGGCAAAAACATTACCAGCGTATAACTGACCAGTTGGAACAAACATGGTGGGTACCGTTGCATCCGTAAAGAAAGACCGTACATTACTAATTTGCGAAGGCATCGGTACAGACTCAGCATCAGTATTATCATAGGTGTAATCAACGGTCACCTTATCTCCAGCATAGCGAAGTGCTATTCTGTAAGCGGATGTATCTTCGGTGCCTAAATTTTTGTATTTAGTCTGGGCATATGTATTGGTTGCCCAGCCATCATATTCACTTTTTAAATAAGAAAATCTGGCAGACAAATTACCAATTTCATTTGTATCTATGGACGTTAGAGACTTAAATCTTCCATCGTCACCAAAAGTTAAATTTTGTTTGATACCAAACTGACCGCTAGGTTTTTTGGTGGTAATATTTAAAGCACCACCGGTTGTATTTTTACCCCAAAGTGTGCCTTGCGGACCGCGCAATACTTCAACCCTTTCAATATCTACAATGTTAAAAACAGCCCCTGCATTTCTGGCCATGTAAACACCATCGATGTATATACCAACTTTCGGATCTATGGATAGTGAAGGTTCAGCAACACCTAACCCCCTAATATTTGCGCCAATGTTAAATGGGCTACCTATTGGTTGAAAAATTTTAAAATTTGGTGCTAGACCATTCACATCAGATATGTCTGAAATGTCATAGTTTTCAATTGCACTTTCATTGAATGCAGTGATAGCAATCGGGGTATCTTGAAGTGTTGTTATACGTTTTTGTGCGGTTACTTCTATAACCTCAAGTCCTTCGACTTTTTGTTGTTCTTGTGCAATAACTTGGTGTGTTAATAACAGTGTAGATAACGCTAAAGATATCTTTGTCATTGTAAATTGAGTTTTCATCGCGCATTCCTGGTTTGATTTACTAAACATTATTCACATATGTAAGATGCTATATAAATTGCTACATTGTAAATAAATCGTTAATAAGTGTTTAATAATTATTCGACTTGCTCATCGTCCGTTTAGACGAGATAGAGAAAAAAGTGAACTCTCAAACTCAAACTAGTCCAACTCAACGATGTTAATAATGTATGTGAAAGACATTATTGCCAAAAATTAGGAACGACATTATGCAGATACCTAAGTACGTGGAAGGCCATCAATTATTGGCGAATAAGTCCTTGTTAATTACCGCAGCAGCGGGTTCTGGCATTGGATTTGCGACCGCACAAAAAGCCGTAGAAGAGGGCTGTCGAGCACTCGTTATCAGTGATATTCACGAGGGACGACTGTCTGCTTCGGTCGAAAAACTCCAGCGCATCGCTCCCAATACGCCCATCTTGGGGTACGTGTGCAACGTCACCGATCAAACCCAAGTCGATACCCTTGTCAATGAGGCGGAAGCGTTTACCCAAGGTGTGGATGTGTTGATCAATAACGCAGGCTTGGGTGGCAGTAAACCTCTTGTGGAAATGACCGACAGCGAGTGGCATATGGTGTTGGACGTGACGTTAACTGGCACGATGCGTATGATGAGAGCCCAGTTACCGCATTTTATCCGCCGTCAACGCGGCGTAATCATCAACAATGCCTCAGTGCTCGGTTGGCGGGCGCAAGCCGAACAAAGCCATTATGCAGCAGCTAAAGCTGGGGTCATGGCATTAACCCGTTGTGTTGCAATGGAAGCCGCTCCGCATCAGATCCGCATCAACGCCGTCAGTCCCAGTATTGCGATGCACGATTTTCTGAAAAAAAGTGCGCCAGAGGCGTTACTCAACCAGCTCAGTGAGCGCGAAGCCTTTGGTCGTGCGGCAGAGGTATGGGAAATTGCGAATGTCATGATGTTTTTGGCCAGTGATTACAGTAGCTATATGACGGGCGAGGTGGTTTCCGTCAGCAGTCAACACGCATAAGGTGATGTCAATGAAAATATTTGCGACCCCTGAGGCCCTTTTGGATGCCGTCGGCACTCAATTAGGACCGACAGACTGGCTGACCATTCGCCAAGATCGAATTGATCAATTTGCTGCGGCGACCAATGACCATCAATGGATCCATGTGGATCCGGAAAAAGCGGCAAAGGGACCCTTTGGGGCCTGTATTGCACACGGTTTTTTGACCTTATCTCTGGCCAATGATTTTTTACCCAAAATGATGCGCGTAGATGGAGTCAGTATGGGAGTCAACTACGGCTGCGATAAAATCCGGTTTCCCAATATTGTCAAAGTCAACAGTGATATCCGAGGCACCGGTGAAATTATTCACGTTGCAGCCATCAAAGGCGGCATTCAAAGTACGGTGCGCGTCACCATCGAGGTCAAGGGAGAATCCCGGCCTGCCTGTGTGGTAGATACGATTTCACGTTATTATCCCATTTAACTAACTTGGTAAGGAATTTGAATATGCGTAGAGCGGTGATTGTCTCCACAGCCCGTACGGCGATTGGCAAAGCATTTCGTGGTGCACTGAATGACACTGAAGCCCCAGCAATGGGCGGTCATGTGGTGCAACATGCGGTTCGTCGCGCAGGCGTAGACCCATCAGAGGTGGAAGACGTCATTATGGGAGCCGCTGCACAGCAAGGCACCCAGTCTTATAATCTAGGACGGCTCAGTGCGATCGCAGCAGGATTGCCTCATACGGTGGCCGGTATGAGCATCGAACGTCAATGTGCCTCTGGTATGATGGCGATTGCCTCCGCGGCGAAAAGCATCGTATGCAACGAATACGATATAGCGGTTGCCGGTGGTGTGGAGTCCATTTCGTTGGTGCAAAACAAACACAAAAATGTGTATCGCAATCAATCTAAAGCGGTCCTAGCACTGGATGAACACGCTTACATGCCCATGATCGAAACGGCTGAAGTTGTGGCGCAACGCTATGACATTACTCGTGCTCAACAAGACGAGTACAGTTACTTAAGTCAAACGCGTACCGCTGCGGCGCAAACCGCGGGTAAGTTCGACGATGAAATTGTGCCATTTACCACACAACAAGCGATCTTTGATAAAGCGACGAAGACGACATCTTATCAAGAAGTCACACTCACACAGGATGAATGCAATCGCCCAACGACGACGTTAGAGAGTCTGGCATCGTTAGAGCCTGTCTTTCAGGATGGGGCCGTCATTCAACAAGGTGCACACATTACGGCAGGCAATGCCTCTCAGTTGTCTGATGGCGCCTCAGCGTGTCTATTAATGTCCGAAGACGTAGCACAGGCACGTGGTATTGCCCCTTTGGGGATTTATCACGGCGTGGCCGTTGCCGGATGCGCATCCGATGAAATGGGCATTGGGCCCGTGTTTGCCATACCCAAATTATTAGCCAAACACGGTTTAAGTATGGACGATATTGACTTATGGGAAATCAATGAGGCCTTTGCTTGCCAAGTGTTGTATTGTCAACAAACATTAGGCATTCCCATGGACAAACTCAATGTCAACGGCGGAGCTATCGCTATTGGTCATCCATTTGGCATGTCTGGGGCGCGTATGGTCGGTCATAGTTTGATCGAAGGCAAGCGCCGCGGCGCAAAATACGTCGTTGTTTCAATGTGCATCGGTGGTGGTCAAGGTGCTGCTGGTTTGTTCGAGGTGTGCTAAATTTCCGAACACGTTGCAACGTGATGGTCTGCTGAATTAGATAAAGGTTCAACAAAAAAAGCCAATGGGAGAAAAAATCCATTGGCTTTTTGCTGTTTGATACGCCCACAGGCCGTTGGGCCATGAGCAAATGTTGCTTTACAACGCTTGCTCTAACTCCGGCAACACGGTAAATAGGTCTGCGACTAAACCGTAATCGGCTACCTGGAAAATAGGGGCGTCTTCGTCTTTGTTGATGGCGACAATGATTTTCGAATCTTTCATGCCGGCGAGGTGTTGGATGGCACCTGATATGCCAACGGCGATGTACAAGTCCGGTGCAACGATTTTGCCGGTTTGACCGACTTGCATATCGTTGGGCACGAACCCTGCGTCCACCGCAGCACGCGAAGCGCCAATAGCGGCTCCAAGCTTGTCTGCAATACCTTCGAGTAACGCAAAATTCTCGCCATTTTGCATACCGCGTCCACCGGAGATCACGACCGATGCCGCACTCAGGTCAGGGCGCTCAGAGACGGCTTGTTCTTCACTGACAAACTGTGACAACGCATTATCGATGACTTGTTCAACGGCCACAACAGGGGCATTGTTGCCTGTTTCTGCGCGATCAAATGATGCACAGCGCACGGTGATCACTTTGATAGGGTCGGATGACTGAACGGTGGCAATCACATTACCGGCGTAAATCGGACGTTTAAAGGTATCAGTAGCCAAGACCTCACTGATATCTGAAATTTGGCATACGTCCAATAACGCGGCCACGCGAGGCATGATGTTTTTACCTGTGGTGGTCGCTGGCGCAAGGACGTGAGTGTACCCTTGGCTCAGAGCGTGGATCAACGCTGCACTGTTTTCGGGTAATTGATGAGCGTATGCTGCGTGGTCAGCCACCAGTACTTGGTGTACGCCGATGATGTTGCTCACCTCGCTTGCAACCTCGTTGACATGTTCGCCTAATACCAAGACATCGACGGTGTCACCCAATGCTAAACCCGCGGTAATGGATTTGTGCGTTTCAACTTTAAGTTGATTGTTTTGGTGCTCTGCTATGATTAGGACGCTCATGATATCACCTTTGCTTCGTTCTTTAATTTATCCATCAATTCTGCGACATCTGCCACTTTGACACCGGCGCTACGGACGGGCGGATCTTCTACTTTGACCACGGTCAGGGATTGTTTAGGGGTGATCCCCAAACTGTCTAAAGACATGCTTTCAAGCGGTTTGCGCTTGGCTTTCATTATATTTGGCAACGACGCGTAACGGGGCTCATTGAGACGCAAATCGGTGGTCACAATGGCAGGCAATGTTAATTGGACGGTTTGCAAGCCACCGTCCACTTCACGCGTAACGTGAACGTGTTCATTACTGATCGCGACGTTGGACGCAAAGGTGCCCTGAGGGTAGTTGCACAACGCAGCAAGCATTTGCCCAGTCTGATTGTTGTCCGCATCGATACTTTGTTTTCCCAAAATGACCAGTTGCGGTTGCTCTTGTTCCACCAACTTCGCAAGGGTTTTGGCCACATCCAGTGACTCCATGTGGGCATCGGTTTCGACGTGTATGGCGCGATCTGCGCCGAGCGCTAACGCTGTGCGCAGTTGTTCTTGTACCGCATTGGTGCCAATGGACACAACAATGACCTCACTGGCATGACCTTGTTCTTTAAGACGGACCGCTTCTTCCACTGCGATCTCGCAAAATGGGTTGATGGACATTTTGACATTGTCCAGGTCAACGGCTGAATTATCGCTCTTGACTCTGACTTTGACGTTGTAATCAACAACGCGTTTAATCGGTACCAGTATTTTCATCAAAAACCTCTTATCGGTAACATTATCTTTGTGCCATGGACTAATATAGTCCATTAGCGTCATGTTTTTCTATACGGTAAGTGTAAAATACATGTAAATAAGTTACCTACCTCAAATGGGTTAAGGTATGAGAGAAAAAAAGAGGTAATTATGAGCAGAGAAGTGATGGAATTTGATGTGTTGGTGGTTGGCGCTGGCCCTGCCGGGCTGAGTGCGGCCATTAAGCTTGCCCAACAAGCTCAAGAATCGGGATCGGAACTGTCCATATGCGTGATTGAAAAAGGCTCAGAAGTCGGGGCGCATATTTTGTCTGGGGCCGTGCTGGAAACCACGGCGCTTGATGAATTATTGCCCAATTGGCAAGCGCTCGGTGCGCCCTTGAATACGCCCGTCACTGAAGATCACATTTATCTGTGCCACAATGAGACCAAAGCCACGCGATTACCCAACTTTTTGGTGCCCCGTACCATGATGAACCACGGTAATTACATCGTCAGTATGGGCAACGTGTGTCGTTGGTTGGCGACGCAAGCTGAAGCATTGGGCGTCGAAATCTTTCCCGGTTTTACCGCAGCGAGCCCACTGTTAGAAGAAGGGGTGGTAAAAGGTGTCATTACTGGTGATATGGGCATCAGTGCGAATGGTACCCACAAAGACACCTACATGCCTGGCATGGAGTTGAGAGCCAAATACACGCTGTTTGCAGAAGGCTGTCGAGGCCATCTGGGCAAACAATTGATTGCCCATTTTGATTTGGCGGCTCAATCCGATCCGCAGCATTACGCCATTGGCTTCAAAGAGATTTGGGATATTCCCAGTGAGCATCATCAAGCGGGCAAGGTCATTCATGGTGCGGGTTGGCCACTCAGTGAGGCCACGGGTGGGTCGTATATGTATCACGCAGAAAACAACCAAGTACTGGTTGGTTTGATCATGGACTTGAACTATGCAAATCCACACAGTGATCCGTTTAAAGAATTTCAACGCATGAAACACCACCCCATTTTTGCTCAGGTATTGCAACACGGTAAACGAGTGTCCTATGGGGCTCGAGCCATTGCCAAAGGCGGTTTGCACTCATTGCCCAAAATGACTATGCCTGGTGGTTTGTTATTGGGCTGTGATGCGGGCACCTTGAACTTTTCAAAAATCAAAGGTAATCACACCGCAATGAAGTCGGGTATGCTCGCCGCCGAAGCCGTGTTTGCTGCCGTGCAAAGTGGACAAGAAGGGGCGGATTTGAACGAGTTTGAAACGCGTTTTAAAGACTCCTGGTTGTATCAAGAGTTACACGCTTCGCGAAACTTTGGCGCCGCGATTCATGCTTACGGTAATGTCTTAGGAGGCGCATTTAATACGTTTGAACAAAATATTTTACGCGGCAAAAGCCCGTTTACACTGCGTGACCGCAAAGACGATTATGAGCAATTGAAACCGGCCTCTGCCTGCACCCCCATCGCGTATCCTAAACCGGATAATGTGTTGAGTTTTGATCGCTTGAGTTCGGTTTTTTTGACCAATACCAATCACGAAGAAGACCAACCTTGTCATTTGCGTTTGCAGGACCCACAGATCCCTGTCACTGTGAACTTACCGACTTACGATGAACCGGCTCAGCGTTATTGTCCTGCTGGCGTCTATGAGATGTTAGAGCAGGAGGGCGAGTGGCGCTTACAAATCAATGCGCAAAATTGCATTCATTGTAAAACCTGCGATATCAAAGATCCCTCGCAAAATATCACATGGGTCGTACCAGAAGGTATGGGTGGACCCAATTATCCCAATATGTAATGGGTGACGGATGAACGCGTAAGGAGATCCAAAATGCACTTTGTGTTGACGACAGAGCAACAGATGCTGGTGCAGAGCGCGCGAGATTATTGCACCCAATACGGCGCATCCAAGATTATCCGTGAGCAGATGTCTGGGGTAGGTGACTACCTTCGCAACAACTGGGATAAGATGTGTCAAGAATTGGGTTGGCAGGGAATCTTGGTACCCGAGTCCTGCTCAGGACTCGAATTGGGAATAGTTGAATTGGTCCTCATATTGGAGCAAATCGGTTCGTGTTTGTTGCCCGTGCCGGTGATGAGCACATTGGGACAATATGGGATGGCCATTGCGCGGCTCGGGGATGCACAGCAACAACACGCCTGGTTGCCAGATGTGGCTGCAGGCACAACGTGCGGAACGCTCGTTTGGCATCCTGCGACCAAATCCGAACCCAATCGCTGGGATACTGCCGTTATCAACGCCACGTATTGCTCCACCAAGACGGGTTTTTGCCTCAATGGCGAATATCAATACGTCCTAGATGGCGGGCAAGCGGATAACGTGGTGGCTCTGGCTCGAGATGTTGACAGTGGCGAACTCAGCGCCTTTGTGATATCTCTTCCCTGCATTGGCGTGGACTGTGTGGTACAGCCGATGCTCGACCCAACATTAAATATCTATCGCATGACACTCTCTGAGGTGATGGTCCCATTGAGTGCTCGATTGACCTTCAGTAGCGAGGAAGGCATTGAGGCGTTGTTATTGCTCAGTGCCTTATATCAAACGGCCGATCAGCTCGGTGGCATTGGTAAGTTGTTGGATACGAGCGTCGCCTACGCTCAACAACGAGAACAATTTGGACGCCCCATCAGTGCCTTTCAGGCCATTCAGCACAAAGCCGCGGATATGTTAGTACAACATGAAACTGCGATCACGGCAGTGTATGCAGCGGCATGTCGTGCTGATGAATACCTTGCCGGAGCGATCTCGTTGCCGCGCTTGAAACAGGCAGTGAGTATTGCTCAAGCGACGGCTTCAGAGGCCTATCAACATGTGGCGAGTGAAGCGATACAGTTGCATGGTGCGGTGGGCGTGACATGGGAATTTGACCTGCATTGGTACTTTAAACGCGCCAAAATCAGTGCGCTGTTGTATGGTGACAGTGCGTATCATTATGACTATTTAGCACAGACGGCGCTTACGGCATCTGACGACATTGAGGGGGACATCTCATGAAGTTAGCGTTTTCCGCGGCAGATGAAGCCTTTCGCGATACCATACAACAGTGGTTGGGCGCGCATTTTGTTGGCCCTTATGCTGAGTTGCGTTATCGGGGATATCCAGGCGACGAAGACGCGTTTGTCCCCCAACGCAAAGCTTGGGAACAGTTGCTTGCACGCGAGGGATGGACTGGCTTAAGTTGGCCCAAACACCATGGTGGTCAAGCCTTAACGCTTGAGCAGCAGGTTTTGTTTTACGAAGAATACGCACGAGTCGGAGGCCCAGGTCGATTGGGCCACATCGGTGAAGGCTTGGTCGCACCCACACTCATCGATTTGGGTACACCTTATCATCACGAGCGCTATTTACCTTCTATCTTGGCGGGGCAGGCGTTGTGGTGTCAAGGCTATTCAGAGCCCAATGCCGGGTCTGATTTGGCCAACATCCAGACCAAAGCGGAATTTGACCCCGTCCGACAACGCTGGCGGTTAACGGGACAAAAAGTCTGGACGTCCTTGGCCCATCATTCTGACTATATCTTTGTGTTAGCACGCACCGACCGACACTCGACACGACACCAAGGCTTGGGTTTTTTCTTGTTGGATCTAGACCAACCCAATATTCACATTCAGCCAATTAAACAAATGGCGGGAACGGCTGAGTTCAACGAAGTGTTTTTGGATGGGGCGGAATGCAATGCTGCAGACATTGTGGGCGAACCGGGGCAGGGGTGGTCAGTGGCAATGGCGTTGCTTGGTTATGAGCGCGGTGTGTCAACATTAGGCCAACAAATGCAGTTTAGCAACGAATTTGCGCAATTGGTCGCGGCCGCACAGGCATCCAAACGCGCCGAAGAGCCGGTCATTCGGCAACGGATCGGCAGATTAGCGGCGCAGCTTGATATTATGCGTAACTCGGCATTACGCATGCTGTCTGGACTGGCAAATCACGCTGAATTATCGCGCGCAGCCTTGGTGTTTAAACTCTATTGGGCGACATTGCATCGAGATTTGGGCGAGCTAGCGGTGGATGTGTTGGGTGTGGATGGCTTGCAAGTGCCTTCGCAGGATGAACCATTGTCCCCCGCACAGCGCTTATTTTTATTTACCCGAGCCGATACCATTTATGCTGGTACGAACGAGATCCAACGCAATATCATCGCGCAACGCGGATTAGGTATGCCCAAAATGCGGTAAACCACGGTCCAGTCTCATCTGTTTGGACGATGTGATTACGATAGAACCTCGTTACCTTGGGTTTAAATAGCCCAGAACACGACATCAACGAGGTACGACAATGAGTAATGTGGCATTTATCACCGGGGGAGGCTCGGGCATTGGTGCAGCGACCGCCATTAAGTTTGCAACCAAAGGGTACCAGGTAGTCATATGTGGTCGCACCGAAGCGAGTCTACAAAATGTGGTCACGCAGATTCAAGCGCAAGGCGGGCAGGCGCAATATTGTGTTGCAGATGTCTCCAATGAAGAGGCTCTGACTCAAGCATTACAAGATACCATTGCTCAATTCGGGCACTTGGATGTGTTGGTTAATAATGCCATGGCATTTACCTACGGTGCTTTATCCGATACCACGACGATTGATTGGCACAGTAACTTTGCGACGACCTTAGACGGGACATTTTGGGCAACACGCTGTGCAATGAAACAGATGCAAAGCCAAGAGACGGGAGGGGCCATAGTGAATGTTTCCTCTATCTGTGGTGAACTCGGTACGGCTTACATGGCGGGATATTCCGCTTCCAAAGCGGCCTTGGTTGGCTTTTCAAAGGCCGCCGCGGCAGAAGGTGCCGCACAAAATGTGCGAGTCAATGTCGTCACGCCTGCCGTTGTTGAAACACCCGCCACAGCCATGATGTTGGAGGATGAGGCGACCAAACGCAACACTGAAAAACTGATCCCAATGCAGCGCGTCGGCCAACCTGATGAAATTGCCGAGGCGATTTACTTTCTAGCTAGCCCTGCCGCCTCGTATATTACGGGGGTTAATTTACCTGTGGACGGTGGGCGACTGGCGGTACTTACGACGGCACTTGACGCATGACCGATACATTATTTTCGCCTCTGGCATTGGGTCAGTTGACCCTGAATAATCGGATTGTT
>JALRKK010000105.1 GCA_023268935.1 Glaciecola sp. | reverse complement strand
TAGCTCAGCTGGTAGAGCAGTTGACTTTTAATCAATTGGTCGCTGGTTCGAATCCAGCACGACCCACCATTCTTCTCATAGCATTCCTATTGTGGGTCGTTAGCTCAGCTGGTAGAGCAGTTGACTTTTAATCAATTGGTCGCTGGTTCGAATCCAGCACGACCCACCATCTATGAAAACCATACCAAGAACTGGATGAGAAGCAGCATGGTTGGAAAACAAAGCTGTGTTCGACAAATTCGTCTTGAACGAATTAGAACTGCCGCAGGCACCGCGAAGCGGCGAGGGCAGGAGCCCGAGGTAATCCAGCACGACCTATTGGTCTAAATCAAACTATTGACTCTGGTTTTTGTTCTACTAGACATTTATAATACTCGCATATAATTTCATTAATAGATGTCATGACTGAAGCCTTACGAGTTGCCCCAATTGAATATCCGTTTCCAGAAAAGCCAAAAGCGCTTTCAACAGAGCGTGCAACATTTTTAAAAGACGCAATCAAACGTCTTTTAAATGAGCGTAATGCCGTCATTGTCGCGCACTATTACACTGATCCTGAAATCCAAGCCTTGGCCGAAGAAACCGGTGGCTATGTGGCAGATTCACTCGAGATGGCTCGCTTTGGCCGTGATGCACAAGAGCAGACGTTAATTGTTGCAGGTGTACGCTTTATGGGCGAGACAGCAAAGATCTTAAGCCCAGAAAAAACGGTTTTAATGCCAACACTTGAAGCAACTTGTTCATTGGATTTGGGCTGCCCAGAAAAAGAATTTACTGAGTTTTGTGATGCGCACCCAGATCATACCGTGGTTGTTTATGCTAATACTTCTGCTGCGGTCAAAGCACGCGCGGATTGGATTGTGACATCATCAATTGCGCTTGAGATTGTTGAGCATCTTGACAGTGAAGGGCATCAGATTATCTGGGGGCCAGACCGACACCTAGGCAGTTATATAAAAAAGCAAACGGGTGCTGAAATGCTTATGTGGCAAGGTGAATGCATCGTTCATGATGAGTTCTCAGCGCAAGGCATTCGCGATTTACAAAATGTTTATCCCAATGCGGCTCTGTTAGTTCATCCAGAATCTCCAGCGAGTGTTGTTGCAATGGCGGATGCGGTAGGCTCCACATCGCAGCTAATCAAAGCGGCTCAAGCGATGGACAATCCTGAATTTATTGTAGCAACTGACCGCGGTATTTTTTATAAGATGCAGCAACAAGCTCCGGGCAAAACACTAATCGAAGCGCCCACTGCCGGTAATGGTGCGACGTGCAAAAGCTGTGCGCATTGTCCTTGGATGGCGATGAACGGACTAGAGGCAATATATCAGTCTCTAACTGAAAATAATGGCCACGAAATCCAAGTAGAAGAAACGGTCCGTCAGGGTGCTTTGCGTTCTCTAAACCGCATGCTAGATTTCGCCGCCAGCTTACAAAACTAAAAATAATTTTACATTAACTGGCTTGAAACCTGAGGGAAATGATTTTTTACTCAGGTTTCATCCTCTCCCCGATATTAATCAATAAGTTCAATGCCTTAATGCAAGTACCTTTTCAAGTAAAAAGGATTTCACTTTTTCGTCAATTATCGGTAATCTTTATTACATAAGACTATCGTATAATTAACGACTGATAACTACAAAAATAGCCTTCAACAAGGAGCAAGGATACAAGATGAGTTTGTTCACCGTAGTGGCATTGCTGCTGATCGGCGCCTTAGTTCCTCTTATGACCGAACGTTTTGGTCGCGCTATCAATACATTAAGTACTATGATTGCTCCTGCAATAGGATTTGTGTATGTGTGCTCGCTAATTGATAATGTCATCGCAGGTGAGCGCATTGTCGAGTATCTAGAGTGGATCCCTGCTGCTGGCCTTACCTTATCAATGCACCTTGATGGACTCGCGTTAATGTTTGCGCTGCTGATCTTAGGTATCGGTTTACTGATTATATTGTACGCAAATTATTACCTTTCCGATAAAGAGGCCACTGGACGATTTTATGGCTATTTAATCTTATTCATGACCGCAATGCTTTCCATCGTATTGTCTAACAATGTCTTGCAAATGTGGATGGCATGGGAAGTGACAAGCATCAGCTCGTTCTTGCTGATTAGTTACTGGGGTCATAAATCTGAATCGCGCAAAGGTGCTCGTATGGCACTGACCATTACCGGCGCAGGCGGCCTTGCTTTGCTTGCAGGATTACTGCTGATAGGGCAAGTCGTCGGAAGTTACGAATTATCGGTTATTTTGGCGAGCGGAGATTTGTTGACTAGCCATGCTCTGTATCCAGTTATTTTAATCTTAGTATTACTAGGCGCGTTCACCAAGTCAGCACAATTCCCATTTCATTTTTGGTTACCTCATGCTATGGCAGCTCCTACACCAGTAAGTGCTTATTTGCATTCTGCGACCATGGTTAAAGCAGGGATATTCTTGATGGCACGCTTCTATCCTGTCCTTGCAGGCACGGATATGTGGTTCTTAATAGTGACATCAGCAGGCTTAATAACCTTACTTTTAGGCGCTTATGTAGCGCTATTTAAGCATGATCTAAAGGGGTTATTGGCTTACTCTACAATATCTCATTTGGGCTTAATTACTCTGTTGCTTGGTTTGGATACCAGACTCGCAGCCGTTGCAGCCTTGTTTCATATTATGAACCATGCCGTATTTAAAGCGTCGTTGTTTATGGCCGCAGGCATCATTGATCACGAGTCTGGCACGCGTGATATGCGCAAACTCAATGGATTGTGGCGTTTTATGCCCTACACTGCAACACTGGCAATGGTCGCAGCGGCTTCAATGGCGGGTGTACCCTTATTTAATGGCTTTCTGTCCAAAGAAATGTTCTTAGCTGAAACGCTGCACCAGCACGCATTTGGCTTTTTGTCCTGGATGATCCCGGTTTTGGCTACTTTAGCAGGCATATTTTCTGTTGCGTATTCGATGCGTTTTATTCATGACGTGTTTTTTAATGGCGATCCAATCGATCTGCCTAAGACCCCCCATGAACCGCCGCGCTTTATGAAGCTGCCAATCGAAATATTGGTCATCTTATGTATCGCGGTTGGTATTTTCCCTGCGTTAATGGTCGGAGATTTTCTAGCTGCTGCAGCAACATCGGTATTACGTGTCGAAGAGCTACCTTATTACAGTCTCTTGGTGGATATGCAAAAGATGCTGCTGGTAGATATATCGGATCACAAGCTTTAGGTGGAGCAGGAGCAATGTTACTTGGACCTATTGGAGGTTTAGTAGGAGGTATTGCTGGGTTATTAGGTGGAGGAGATTTGTTTAATCAAAACACTTATTCTCAACAAATGTATAACAATTTAACTTCTGAAGGAAAACAATATGCAGATCAATTATATGGTCCTGGTGGAGTTCTACAAGGATACAATCAATTTAGTGCTTTTGGTAAAG
>JALRKK010000111.1 GCA_023268935.1 Glaciecola sp. | reverse complement strand
CCATATTGGATCAGTGACCTGAACGCAGGGGTTTTTATACTGAGTTTAATGATGATGGCTGTACTGTTTCTTTCGTCAGGTTCTTTCACACAAGATAAAACAAAGGATAACGCAAATGAAGCATAATGTTATAGGGAGTTTAGGCCCGCTTTGCTGCGCTTTAGCGATGTCTTTCCCTTCTCTGGTGAAGGCGGACAGTGTCATCGACACTATTCACCACCCGTATTTTTTACCGCTAGGACAAGAGTTGGAATGGCGTATTGTGACGCGTCACGATCACATTGAAAACGAGTTATTTCAACGCATCGGTTATAGCCATGCGGTCAATGACAGTCTCTTGCTTGGCGCGGCATTGACTGGTGAGCGCGATATCAGCAAAGAATTTGGTATTGCCGCATATCATCTAAATGCCTTGTGGAAACTGACAGAACAAGGCCAGTATTGGGCCGACCATGGTCTATTAGTGGATGTGGAAAAAACACACAAGCAAAACGAATACGAAGCCAACATCGGCCTATTGACTGAAAAACAATGGGGACAACACATCCTGACAAGTAACGTGTTGCTCAAGCATTTGTTTGGCAATGGTCGTGCTCGAGATACCGAAATTGAATACCGGTTGCAGTGGCAATATCGTTTAAAAACGACGTTCCAACCTACTCTTGAAATGTATTCTGATCGGGATTATTTTGGCGTTGGGCCAGGCTTTAGTGGTTTTGTTAAATATTCTCCTACTCGTCAATTACGCTACGAAATGAGCTTCATTAACGGCTTCAATGGCACAGAAGATTTTGCCTATCGTGCGCGTGTCCAATTTACTTTTTGATTTAAGGCCTATTTAAGGTTTCTCCTTTACGCTACCTCTCACATGATATTTGTTGTGAACACATGAGGTCGCAGTATGAGTCTTTTACCGAGACATTCCCGAAAACAGCTTGCTCGTTTGCTCATTGGCGGTGCCTTCGCAGTGATGAGCTTCGTTACTCAGGCGCAAACGCCTGAGATTCAATTGACACAATCCGGCACATCTTTACAAGCGCAGACGCTTTCAGAACTTACCGATAAGGTTGTATATTTGGATTTTTGGGCGTCTTGGTGCGTGCCGTGTCGTCGTTCATTTCCTTGGATGAACGCGATGCAAGCAAAATATGCCGAGCAAGGGTTCGTTATCATTGCCATCAATCTTGATCAAGAACGCGCCTTAGCAGATGCGTTTATCGCTGAAACACAAGCAAACTTTCATATCGAATTCGACCCAGCCGGTGAATATGCTGAGTCTTTTGGGGTGGCCGGTATGCCCACCAGCCTGTTGATTGATAAAAATGGGCACATTCGAGCGCAGCACCAAGGCTTTTTTAACGCCAAAACGGCTCATTACGAAAAACAAATTCAAGCATTACTCGCTGAATAATACCACTGAGGTAAATTATGAAAAAAATGAAAATCATTGTCCTGTGTGTCGTCATGTCACACGCTGTAGGGTGTGCCAGTCTTGGCGTCAAACCTTGGGAGAGAGATGTCTTGGCCAAAGAAGAAATGCAACTTAACGCAGAAGGCTTAGATTTGACCTTAGACGACCATATTTATTTTTCCAAAGAAGGAACTTCTGGCGGTCGCGGTTTTGCCGGTGGAGGTTGTGGATGCAACTAACTAAAACAAGTAAAATGGCAGCCAGTCTGGCGTTGGCAAGTTGTCAACTGATTGGTGCTGCACCCGCTCAAGCGTCTGCTGAAACGAGTGATGGATGGCAATTTGATACTGCTATTTTGTATTATGGTGAAACGGATCGAATCAGCTTAGTTGAGGGAATGGTATCGGCTACGAAAGATTTTGGTGATGATCATATTTTTAATGGCAAATTGACGTATGATGCTTTGACAGGTGCTTCTGCAACCGGTGCTGTACCTCAAGATTATGCGCAGACATTTTCTCGTCCTTCTGGGCACGGTCAATATCAAGTCGCTCCTAACACTACACCTCTAGATGATACTTTCCGAGATTCTCGGGTTCAGCTAAACGCGCAATGGACCCAGCCAATGCTGCCAAATCTAACTGGTTCAACTGGGGTTCACGCTTCCAAAGAATACGATTATCTGTCGTTGGGGCTCAATGGATCGTTAGCTTATGACCTCAATCAAAAAAACACGACCTTGTCAGTGGGTTTATCTTATCAAATGGATAGCATCGATCCTGTGGGAGGCGCACCGACGCCGTTGAGCAGTTTACCTTCAGTAGACACCTCGAATGCGGATGATGACTATGACGATGAGTATGCTGAACTCAACGATCATGGTGAGCGTAGTCAGGGACAAACCCAAGACAAGGACACAGTAGATCTGTTACTTGGCGTAACACAAGTTATTTCACGGAACATGCTGATGCAATTCACATTAGGTTTGTCTAAATCCGATGGATATTTAAATGATCCTTACAAATATGTGTCTGTGGTGAATAATTTAGGTACTGTACAAGATACGTTATACGAATCACGACCAGACTCGCGAACCAAGCAGACCATGTATTGGCAAACCAAATATGCCAAAGGTTCATTTGTGGGCGATGTGTCGTATCGCTACATGCTAGATGATTGGGAAATGACCTCGCATACCATAGACACTCGGATGCGCTTTGATTTGGGCAATGATAACTACATTCAGCCACACCTGCGCTATTATCAACAAGGTGCTGTCGATTTTTACCGACCGTTTTTGCTTGATGAATCCTCTCTTCCAGCATTTGTCACAGCGGATTATCGTTTAGGTGAAATGGATGCAATGACCATAGGACTAAAATATGGGCAAACCATGAACAACGGCCATGATTGGGCTATACGAGTTGAGTACTATCAGCAAAATCCTAAGAATGCAGGATTTATTGCACCAGGTAGCTTACAAAATCAAGAACTCTACCCAAGCATTAAAGCGATGATGGTACAATTTAATTATTCATTTTAGTTCATTGAATAAATAAAGGTAAAAAGTGCCAAGTTTTGAATTATGCCAACGCGAAGACCATGTGTGCGTATCTTTTACTGCCATGGCTTCGCCTTGTGAGATCTTAATTGACGGTAATGACCCAGAGATTGTGCAACACATTGCTCATATGGTTTCAGCCGAGGCTTGGCGCATTGAAACAAAATACTCGCGTTACCGCGAAAATAATATTATTCATCAACTGAACCACGCTAAAGGTCAGCGAATCAAGCTTGACGAGGAAACACACAAGCTGCTCTCATTTGCACAACAATGTTTTGTCTTAAGTAATGGGCAATTTGATGTCACCGCTGGCATTTTAAATCGCATTTGGCGTTTTGTGGAAGGTACCAATCCCCCGACCCAAGCTGAAATTGATACTTTGTTACCTCTTGTGGGTTGGCAAAAGCTCACTTTAACCGAACACTCCCTGCAAATGCCGGATGATATGCAAATTGATTTAGGGGGTATAGGTAAAGAATACGCTGTGGATAAAGCCGTTACGCTGTGCCAGCAGACGTATCCAGAACTATCGGTCCTTGTCAATTTCGGAGGTGATTTGGGGGTGACTCGCCCACGCCAAGAAGGAGGATTTTGGCAAGTGGGTATTGAGCATCCAGATCCATCTCAATCTGTTCCCATGCTAGTCAAAATCGCTCAAGGCGGTCTAGCGACAAGTGGCGATGCGAGACGATTTTTGTTGCATAAGGGCACTCGCTATTCACATGTACTCAATCCATTGACTGGTTGGGCTATGACTGATGCGCCACGTTCAGTTACTGTAGCAGGCCAGAATTGCACTCAAGCTGGATTATTGGCGACGCTGGCTTTGTTGCAAGGTGCTGATGCAAAGGCGTTTTTGCAAGCACAAGAGGTAACGCATTGGATCTTAAATTAGGCGAACCCTTGGGTTCTCATATGCTCTAAACGATATATACAAAAAAACCACCGCAAAGGTGGTTTTTCTGTATATGGCATCCCGTAGGGGATTACCTCGGGCTCCTGCCCTCGCCGCTTCGCGGTGCCTTCGGCAGTGCCAATTTGTTCCAGACAAATTGGTCGAACCCTTGGGTTCTCATATGCTCTAAGCGATATATACAAAAAAACCACCGCAAAGGTGGTTTTTCTGTATATGGCATCCCGTAGGGGATTCGAACCCCTGTTGCCGCCGTGAAAGGGCGGAGTCCTAGGCCTCTAGACGAACGGGACATCTAAACGGATTGATTCGCAATACGCTCATAATTGAGCCTAGGTGAGCGTATTGTATAGAATCTTTCGATTCTCATATCTTCTACAAGATATTTCTTACACCACCGACCTCTGGCCGATGACTTAAAAAAATGGCATCCCGTAGGGGATTCGAACCCCTGTTGCCGCCGTGAAAGGGCGGAGTCCTAGGCCTCTAGACGAACGGGACGTCGTGTTGTGGAGCAAAACATCAATGATGCTTCGGCCTATCTCCGTGCTGTAATGGTGGAGCCAAGCGGGATCGAACCGCTGACCTCAACACTGCCAG
>JALRKK010000074.1 GCA_023268935.1 Glaciecola sp. | reverse complement strand
CTTGTCTTTTTGCTCGATGAAAAACTGCACTGACTTTCCTGAATTGTTGACCGTTTATTTTACTCTTAACAGTCTACACGAAAATATCAAAATGCTCTTGTCCATCATCGTCAATATATGTATCTTTTTGTTGCGAATTGTGTTTTTGTTGCATGACATCATGTCGGACATAATACCCCCTCATTATCAGTGGTGATTGTGTTAGCCGATCACTACCTACGACCAATTAGATTGTATTAACGTGAACTGGGATATCTTTAATTTAAGACCATCTGCGCATAACTTATTATAAGAATAGAGAAGCTTAGCATTGAATCAATCCTCACAATTGGGTATCATCTGCCTCAACGAATATATGAGATATTTATGATTTTTAATAACGCAGCTAACCACCATCATCATTTAGCATAACCTTTCTGGTTTGTGCTGGAAGGGTTATTGTCCTTCCAGTGGCGTTGAAATCGATTCAAGACCCCCGGAAGGCACTTCTGGGGGTTTTTTGTTAGCGTTTACACTAACATTTTTTAAGGAATACACATGAGTGACAGCAACCGATTACGCATCGCCATCCAAAAATCTGGGCGATTATCAGACGACTCCATTGCATTATTAAAAGCGATCGGGGTCAAATTACAGATCCGAGACCGGTTACTTATCGCTCACTCCACCAATATGCCGATTGATCTATTGCGTGTGCGTGATGATGATATCCCGGGATTGGTCATGGACGGTGTGGTCGACTTAGGTTTTATTGGCGAGAACGAACTGGAAGAAAAAATGCTTGAACGTCAAGCTGCTGGAAAACCCAGTGAGTTTAAAACGCTCCGTCGTCTTGACTACGGCGGTTGTCGTTTGTCTATCGCCGTCCCCAATGAATTAGCTTACGAAGGTGTGCAGTCTTTAGAAGGCAAAAAAGTCGCGACAACCTATCCTTACCTTCTTGAGCGTTTCTTTGCCGAAAAAGGCGTTAATGCCCAAGCCGTTATGCTGACTGGATCGGTTGAAGTTGCACCACGTGCCGGTGTGGCAGATGCAATTTGTGACTTGGTGTCAACTGGGGCTACTTTGGAAGCCAACGGTTTGCATGAAGAAGACGTAATTTTCAAATCTAAGGCGGTCTTAATTCAGCGCACTGGTGAGTTAGAAAACACTAAGCAAGATATGATCAATCGCTTCTTGCCTCGTATCGACGGTGTTATTCAAGCTAAAGAATCAAAATACATCATGCTCCACGCGCCGAAAGCGTATTTGGAGCAAGTGAAATCGTTATTACCAGGGGCAGAGAATCCTACTGTGTTGCCGCTTGCGCAATCAGATGATACTGTTGCCATTCACGTCGTATCTTCTGAAGATTTGTTCTGGACGACGATGGAAAAACTCAAAGCGTTAGGCTGCAGTTCCATCTTAGTCATGCCAATTGAAAAAATGATGGGTTAATTGATCTATGATGATCCAATGGTCACAATTATCCAAAAGTGCAAGAATAGAAGCTCTTGCTCGCCCCGCGCAAAACGTTAACCCTCACTTAACACAGCAAGTGCGCGCGATTATCGAAAGTATCAAGAATGAAGGCGATATCGGATTACTCAACTTAACGGCAAAATTTGACGAAGTCGAACTTGATTCGCTTGCTTTAACCGACGAGCGTAGAGAAAAAGCTCTCGCCACACTCGACCCAGCAGTAAAAGCTTCGATTGATATTGCCTATCGCAACATCAAAGCGTTTCACCATGCACAAATGCCTAAAGATGTTGAGCTTGAAACTCAGCCGGGCGTCGTTTGTGAATTAAAACACGTCGCTTTAGATGCCGTAGGATTATATGTTCCTGGAGGTTCAGCTCCCCTGCCCTCTACGGTCTTAATGCTTGGTACTACAGCCCAGGTAGCAGGATGTCCACGCAAAGTATTAGTCAGCCCTCCTAGTCCAGAACAATCTTTATCTCCGGAAATCATTTATGCGGCACAGCTCTGTGAAATCGACGAAATTTATTTAGTTGGCGGTGCCCATGCCGTTGCAGCACTTGCACTTGGCACAGAGTCCATTGCCAAGGTGGATAAAATCTTTGGCCCGGGTAATAGTTATGTGACCGAGGCGAAACAACAAGTGACGATGCTTGCAGGTGGTCCAGCCATCGATATGCCAGCCGGTCCTTCCGAAGTTTTAGTACTGGCTGACGCTCAAGCGGATGCCGATTTTGTGGCCTCAGATCTGTTGTCACAGGCCGAGCACGGCAAAGATTCACAAGCAATTCTAGTGACTGACTCTCTGGAGTTTGCCCAAGCTGTACAACACGCGGTTGCCGAGCAACTCGCTCAACTCAGTCGTTGTGAAATCGCCACTCATGCCATGCAATACGCGCGCTATATCGTGTGTGCGGATATTGATGAAGCTATTGAGGTATCGAATCAATATGCACCAGAGCATTTGATTGTGCAAGTACAAGATACCGATGCTGCTTTAGCCAAATTGAAATATGCTGGGTCGATTTTTGTTGGGCCATATTCTCCAGAATCAGCCGGAGATTATGCCTCCGGGACGAACCATGTTTTGCCGACCTACGGCTATTCACGCAACTACTCTAGCCTTGGTTTGATGGATTTTATGCGTCGCTATACCGTGCAAACCTTATCCGCTAAAGGGATACAAGATCTGGGTCCCGATATAATGCGCATTGCCGATGCCGAAGGGCTAGATGCGCATCGCAATGCGGTGGCGATTCGCTTGGCTAAACTTGGAGGCAAAGCATGAGTATTCTCTCTCTTGTCGCCAAACATGTCGTAAATTTAGTCCCTTATGCATCGGCGCGTCGTCTATTCAAAACGTCTGAACAAGGTGCTGCAAAACCAGTTTGGCTCAACGCTAACGAAGCGCCAACGGGCAAGCAATACACCTTAGATACGTCATTGTACAATCGCTATCCAGATTGTCAGCCCGATGCCGTGATTGCAGGCTATGCACGTTATACAGGATTAAACAAAGAACAAGTTTTGGTATCACGTGGTGCCGATGAAGGGATTGAACTCTTGATCCGCGGCTTTTGTGAAGCCGGTAAAGACAATATTCTGATTTGCCCACCGACTTATGGCATGTACGCCATCAGCGCACGGACCTTTGATATTGGTGTGATTGAAATACCACTTATCAATGATTTTCAATTGGACGTCGACCAGGTCATTGCACAGCTTGATAATGTCAAAATGGTTTTTATCTGTGCACCAAATAATCCAACGGGTACACTGCCTGCTCGTGCTGACATTGAGGCAGTGATAGCTGCAGCCAAAGACAGAGCCTTAGTGGTTATTGATGAAGCTTATGTAGAATTTGCTCAAGAGACCGCATTAGGATGGCTTGAGCACGAACATGTGGTGGTTTTACGCACTCTATCCAAGGCATTTGGATTGGCAGGGTTACGTTGTGGCTTTACGTTAGCGCATCCAACAATTATTGAGACCTTGCTCAAAGTGATTGCACCTTACCCTTTAGCTGCACCGGTTGCCGATATTGCAGCACAAGCTCTCAGCTTTGGCGGTTTAGCGGCCATGCGTGCGCAAGTCAATCAGATCTTGGCTAACCAAAAAGCGATGTTAACGCAATTAACAACGCTTGGCGATATTGAACTAGTTGGTGCTCAGCACGGAAACTTTATTCTCTTTCGCACTGCATACAAAGACGGCCTAATGGCACACTTGGTCGAGCACAAGGTGTTTATTCGCGACCAATCCAAACAACCTCAGCTTGAAAATTGTCTACGGATCAGCACGGGTACTCAGGAAGAAAACGCCAAATTATTAAGCTTAATAGAACAATTTTATACTACACAGGGATCCACCCGCGCATGAGTCAGGCAATTTTATTCATCGACCGCGACGGCACACTTGTTGAAGAGCCGCCCATTGACAAACAACTCGACCGTTTAGATAAGCTGGTGTTTGAACCCAACGTCATCCCTGTATTGTTGCGCTTGCAAGCTGCGGGATATCGTTTGGTCATGGTCTCTAATCAAGATGGTTTGGGAACGGATTCGTTCCCACAAGCGGATTTTGACGCTCCGCATGACATGATGATGGACATATTGAGCTCGCAAGGGGTCAAGTTTGATGATGTGCTGATTTGCCCGCATTTTCCTGAAGATAACTGTGCGTGTCGCAAACCGCACTTAGGATTGGTAAAGGAATATTTGGCCTCTGGCAAAGTCGATTTTGCGCGCTCCAAAGTCATTGGCGATCGCATCACTGACGTTCAGCTGGCAGAAAACATGGGGATTGAGGGTATTCAGTATCACCCAGAGACGTGTAATTGGGATCATATTGAGACACAATTGCTGCACAATGAACGCGTCGCAACCGTTGAGCGCAACACCAATGAAACACAGATCCTTGTTGAAACGAACCTAGACCAACAACGCCCAAGCGAAATCAGCACTGGTATTGGCTTTTTTGACCACATGCTGGATCAAATCGCAACACACGGCGGGATTTTTTTGAAAGTCCAAGTCAACGGCGATCTGCACATTGATGACCATCACACCGTTGAAGATACCGCATTAGCCTTAGGGGAATGCTTGAAAAAAGCATTGGGTAACAAACGTGGTATTGGTCGCTATGGCTTTGCCTTGCCAATGGATGAGTGTCGTGCTGAGTGTTTGATGGACATTTCAAATCGTCCATTACTCAAATTTGATGCAAACTTTACAGAAAGTCACGTAGGTGAATTATCAACACAGATGGTGGAGCACTTTTTCTACTCTTTAGCTCAATCGATGGGATTATCATTACATCTATCTATCACCAAGGGTAATGCACACCACCAAGTGGAAGGCTTGTTTAAGGCGTTTTCACGTGCTTTGCGAATGGCCATCAGCAAACAAGGCGACAGTGATGCCCTGCCTAGCTCAAAAGGGGCGTTGTAATGAATTCACAAAAAATCGTAATCATTGACACCGGTTGTGCCAATATCAGTTCAGTAAAATTCGCAGTTGAACGGCTCGGTGTCACCGTGACTGTGTCTGACGAAACGGCTGTCATCAAAGGCGCCGACAAAGTCTTTTTACCTGGCGTGGGCTCAGCACAAAACGCCATGCGGTCGATTGCGGATAAGGGCTTGATCCCTGTGGTTCAGTCTTTACAGCAACCGGTTTTAGGCATTTGTTTAGGTATGCAGTTAATGACCACCGACAGTGCTGAAAGTGGCTTACATTCCACCGTACATGTAGCAGGATTAAATGTTATTCCAGGTAAAGTGAGACGTATGCAAGTGGGCGAATTGCGCCTACCTCATATGGGTTGGAATGCGATCACCACCCAAGATGAAACCTTATTTAAAGGTATTGGTAACGGCACATATTTTTATTTCGTGCATTCTTATGCCGTAGCACAATACGAAAATACCTTGGCATCATGTGAATACGGGATGGCGTTCAGTGCAGCAATCCATAAAGATAACTTTTATGGTGTGCAGTTCCATCCCGAGCGCAGTGGTGATGCTGGGGCAAGTTTACTCGAAAACTTTATTGGTTTGTAAGCTTACCCGTTTTGCTTAATCGTGTTCACTACATTGCTGGTACGAACGATGAGTTCATCGGCACGAATAATTCGCCACCACGGGACTTCTTCACGATTAAACGATGCACTAAGGGCTTTGCCTACCATTCTTACACGGCCAGGTAGACCGACCATATCCGCAATCCAATCTGGCTATATGAAGCGACACAACCTTTGGGTACACGACACACCATGCCGTGAATGGCTTGATATTTTTGCAATGGTGTAGCATTTTCAATGTGGTGCATGTGGTTTACTTCATAGATATTTGTTATCCATGCATCGCCAGTAAAATATTGGCATGCTCATCGTCTTCTAACAAACATTCGCAATGTGTAAAACCAGCTTGCGCCGCCATCGATTCAAGCAAGCTTCTCGTGGCAGGAAAATCACTACTGCGCACATGCTGATTGAGCAGTTCTGTTTGAGCATCATCTAATGCATGCCAATGTGACCAAGTGGGAGCCAGATAACGCTCAAGATAATCGTCTCTCGACTCGCCTTCCCGTCGGCATACATCAATGTAAAGTAAGACGCCATTTGGGCTTAGTAGTTGGCGCAGGGTGTTGAACATTAAGGCCTTGTCATCATCTTGTAAGTGATGCAAAGCAAAGCCTGTGAAGATTACATCAAACTGCCGACCCGCTGTAATTAAATCCGCCACACCTTGCACAAAATCGCACTGCAATAATTCCAACTCACATTGTAATGTTGCCAAGTTTTGTTCGGCAAAAGCCAATGCATCAGCGGACAAATCGATGGCTGTGTAAGTCTTAATGTGAAGACTCTGGACATGCTGAGAAATGAACTGAGCGTCACCCGAACCAATATCCAAAAAGGCTAATGACGATTCAGAGGTAGCCCCGACATACTCGGCTAAATAGCTTTGTAAGACACCGTAAATAGATTGATGCCCCATGTAATCCTCTTGCAAAATAGTTTGATACAACTGCCAATGGGCATCAAAAATATGATTGTAAGGACGTTCCGACATGTTGAATTCTGTTATGTTAGATAAAGTTATTTTTCAGCAGTGTCACATGTTTAATGAAAAAACTCCAGAATGAACCTAACGAAACATATCGATATCCGGCTAAAGTATTTTGTCGTGAGTGCCCCATCTGTAATATAATCATCCCATTCGCAATACACATACATAACTTCTATGATCATACCTGCTATTGACCTAATTGACGGTCACGTCGTACGCCTATATCAAGGCGACTACAACCAAAAAACCCAATACCAACTGGATCCCATTGATGTTGTTCATCAATATGCAGATGCAGGAGCACAATGGCTACACATCGTCGATCTAACTGGCGCAAAAGATGTCGAAAAACGCCAATTAGACCTAATAAAAAGGATGGTCGATACAGGACGTATGTCTTTTCAATCCGGTGGTGGTATTCGTTCTGAGGCGGATGTTTCAGGCTTGCTCGATATCGGTGTCAAGCGTGTCGTAATTGGCTCACTCGCCGTCAAACAACCCGAATTGGTCAAATCTTGGATCGCGACCTATGGCCCTGAAGCCATCGTGTTAGCGCTGGATGTGAACATTAATGCCCAAGGGCAAAAGTGCATCGCCACGCATGGTTGGCAAGAAGATTCTGGTGTTGAGATTGAAGGACTGCTCGAAGATATGCTATCGGTCGGCGCCAAACACGTGTTGTGTACTGATATCAGTCGTGATGGCACCTTGCAAGGGGCAAATGCGGAGCTCTATGCTGAAATGAAAGCGCAATTCCCAACAGTAGACTGGCAAGCCTCCGGTGGCATTGGTTCATTAGACGACATCGAGCGGTTAAAGCCAACTTCAGTCGACGCTGTCATTTTGGGCAGAGCGTTACTCGAAGGTAAGTTCACCCTTGAGCAAGCTATCCAAATCTGGAAGTAAGTTACTTGTCGGTCTAGGGAAGACGGCTGTCTTCCTCTATATCGACTGTAGCATCGGGCGGAAGTTGTTTACGTGCAAGCTTTACTAACTCAGCGTTACGTGTTTTTGGCATCATTTTGACTTGATGGTGCATCGCCACTTTCGCCAAAATATGCGCAACAACCGGCGCAGTGATCACCAGAAATAATGTGATGAGCAATTCATTGACACTGATATATCCCTCAGTAGCATAGGTGTAAATCATTGACGCAAGTAACACACTGCCAAGACCTACAGTTGTTGCTTTTGTTGGCGCATGTAACCTCGCATAGAAGTCTTTTAGTCGAGCTAAACCAAGAGAACCAACAAAGATAAAAACCCCGCCAATAGTTAGCAAAAGCCCAATTATGATTTCAAATACGTCATTCATAGTCAGCTCCTTATTCGATGATGTCGCCACGCAGTAAGTATTTGGCGAACGCCACACTGCTTACAAAGCCGAGCATTGCAATTAATAAGGCCGCCTCGAAATACAAGGTAGTTGAGGAGTGCATGCCATAGACTAAAATCAATGCGATACTATTTATGTACATAGTATCTAATGCTAGAAGCCTATCTGAAGCATTTGGTCCTACAAAGAGTCGATATATATTCAGCACAAGTGAAATCGCTAAAACAATGCCGACAAAAATAACAGCGATATCTAACATTCGAAGATCTCCTTTATTTTGGCTTCGTAACGCGACTTAATAAAATTGACAATTTCTTCTTCATCTTCTGGCATGTTTAATACATGCACATACATAAAGCGTCTATCATTAGACAACTCTGCGCTAACGGTACCTGGTGTCATGGTAACCGTACTGGCAAGCATTGTAATGGGTAAGGCTTCGGATAAATCTAAAGGTACCGCAACAAACCCTGGCTTAATTCGACTCGACGGTCCTAATACCAATAATGCCACTTCGATATTTGCCGTCACGACGTCTTTCAACACCATTAAGGTGTAAGCAAACAGTTTATAAGGTTTTTTGAACTTGGGTTGTGGGATCCGCAAAGGTTGGCATAACCA
>JALRKK010000113.1 GCA_023268935.1 Glaciecola sp. | reverse complement strand
GGGTATGAATCCAATGGATCTTAAGCGCGGTATCGACAAAGCCGTTGCAGCTGCCGTAGAGGAATTAAAAGGCCTATCTACTCCTTGTGCAGATAGCAAATCTATTTCTCAAGTAGGGACTATCTCTGCAAACTCTGATTCTATCGTGGGTGACATCATTGCTGAAGCGATGGAGAAAGTTGGCAAAGAAGGCGTTATCACGGTTGAAGAAGGCCAAGCGCTACAAAACGAACTAGACGTCGTTGAGGGTATGCAGTTTGACCGTGGTTATCTATCACCTTACTTCATCAACAATCAAGAGAATGGCACAGTTGAGCTGGATAGCCCGTACATTTTGTTAGTCGATAAAAAAGTGTCTAATATCCGTGAGTTGCTTCCAACATTAGAAGCTGTTGCAAAGTCATCTAAGCCGCTTTTGATTATCGCAGAAGACGTTGAAGGTGAAGCGCTTGCAACATTAGTTGTCAACAATATGCGCGGTATCGTTAAGGTCTCAGCTGTCAAAGCTCCTGGCTTTGGTGACCGTCGTAAAGCGATGTTACAAGACATCGCAGTGTTAACTGGCGGTACAGTCATCAGTGAAGAAATTGGTCTAGAGCTTGAAAAAGTCACTCTTGAAGACCTAGGTACAGCGAAGCGCGTTGTGATCAGCAAAGACAACACAACGGTAGTTGACGGCGCGGGTGATGAAGCGGCAATCGAAGGTCGCTGTAACCAAATTCGTGGCCAAGTAGAAGAGTCTTCTTCTGATTACGATCGTGAAAAGCTTCAAGAGCGTTTAGCCAAACTTTCTGGCGGTGTTGCAGTGATCAAAGTTGGTGCAGCAACAGAAGTCGAAATGAAAGAGAAAAAAGCGCGTGTTGAAGATGCATTGCATGCAACTCGTGCTGCGGTTGAAGAAGGCGTTGTCCCTGGTGGTGGTGTAGCATTAGTTCGCGTTGCCGCAAAACTGAGCGAACTTACTGGCGAAAACGAAGACCAAAACGTGGGTATCAAATTGGCTCTTCGTGCGATGGAAGCGCCATTACGTCAAATCTCTACCAATGCTGGCGCGGAAGCCTCAGTGGTGGTTAACACGGTTAAGAACGGCGCAGGTAACTTTGGTTACAATGCAGGTAATGACACTTACGGTGATATGTTAGAAATGGGTATTTTGGACCCAACTAAAGTCACTCGTTCTGCATTACAGTTTGCCGCATCAGTTGGCAGCTTAATGATTACTACTGAAGCAATGGTAGCTGAAGTACCAAAAGATGACGCACCTGCAATGCCTGATATGGGCGGCATGGGCGGCGGCATGCCGGGCATGATGTAGTACGAATCTTGTTTATTTAAATAACAAAACGCCCTGCAAGTCAGGGCGTTTTTTTTTGCGATGAACAATACAATCAATCCATCCATGTGCAAAAAATTGTCGAGAGAAACTGTATATTTTTTCGTGCGTTTTAGCGTCTAATCGATATAATTCGCCTTTTACACTTTTGCCGTAGGTAAAAGCACTTAAACTTAGCCATCTGGATCTGACAAAGATGATCGAACATTCATTACAAAGAGACTGGAATATTGACGAGGCTGATGCATTGTATGGTGTATCTAAGTGGGGAGCTGGTTATTTTGCGATTAGTCAAAATGGCAACTTATGTGTTACTCCAGATACCGCTCGACCTCATATGCAGATTGATTTTACAGCGGTAATTGAAGAGATCCGAGAAGAGGGGATTCAGTTGCCTGTGGTTGTGCGCTTTCACGATGTATTAAGGGCGCAAGTAGCTCAACTCAATGAAACGTTTAATCGCATCATTCATGAAGCCAATTATCAGGGACTTTATCGCGGTGTGTACCCAGTTAAAGTCAATCAAATGCGTGAAGTCGTCGAAGAAATTGTCGATGCCGGTGCACCCTATCATTACGGTCTAGAAGCTGGCTCTAAAGCTGAACTTTTAGCAGTAATGGCATACAACACAACCCCAGATGCGTTGACCATCCTCAATGGTTACAAAGACGAAGAGTTTATGAAATTAGCCTTTTTGGCGCAAAAACTCGGGCGCAAAGTACTTATCGTTGTTGAGAAATTTTCTGAGTTATATCTGATTGTCAAAGTCGCTAAAGAGGTTGGTATTGAACCGATGATTGGCGTTCGGGCGAAACTTTCAGTCAAAGGTCGTGGCAAATGGGAAGGTTCTGGTGGTGACCGTGCAAAGTTTGGTTTAACAATCAGCGAAATTATCAATGCGGCGCGCTATTTAGAAAGTGAAGAACTTGGGCATTGCTTGCAATTATTGCATTTTCATATCGGTTCACAATTAACGGATATCCGGGCGGTCAAAGAAGCGATAAATGAAGGCGCGTTGATTTACGCCGAAATGCATCATCTTGGTTTCCCACTACAATACGTCGATGTCGGTGGCGGTTTAGGAATTGACTATGACGGCAGTAAATCTACTAATGACTCGTCGCGAAATTATTCCTTGGATGAATATGTTGCCGATGTTGTATATGGCATGCAAGAGGTGTGTGATTTAGAAAAAGTTCCTCATCCAACCTTGGTGAGTGAATCAGGTCGTGCCATTACGGCTCATCATAGTTGTGTGATCACAGAGATTGTCGGCGAGATACGTCCAGATAGCGCGGCAGTGGATACCTCCCCCAAAGAAGATGAACATATACTGGTTACCAATATTCGAGAATTGAGTCAGACTGAAATTAATAAAGACAATATGCAAGAGGTCTTTAATGATGCCAGTCAATACAAAGAGCAGGCTGATGCTGCATTTAAGTTTCGAGTACTAGATATTGAAGAAGTCGCCAAAGTAGAAACCTTTTACTGGCAGATCATGAATCGTATTCGCAAACAATTGCGCACCGCAGAGTTTATTCCGGAGGAGCTCGAACAGTTAGATTTTGATTTATCCAGTCAGTATTTGTGTGGCAACAGTATTAATAGAAAAAAACTTTGTAGAAATTAATGAGCCATTAACCGAGTTTATTCTTGAAGCTCCTGGTGGTTTAATTTCAATAAAAGCTGAAGTAAAAAATAAAATCACAAAATCCGTTGAAATAGAAAATCTTCCATCCTTTGTTGATATGTTGGACGTTAAGCTCAAAACCCAGAATTTTGGTGAAATTATTATTAGTACTGTTTTTGGCGGTGATACTTTTATAATATGTAATGCCAAAGATTTTAATCTAACAATTGAACCAAAGAACGCAAAAAAATTTGTTGAAATATCAAAAGAAATTATAAAAATTGCAAATCAAGAATTTGGTTTTTCTCATCCAACAATACCCTCTTTAGATTATATTTCTTTCTGTCAATTTATTGAACCTGTTAAAATAAATAATTTACAGCAAAAGGAAGGATGGAATACAGTTTGCATTAGACCTGGAAAATTAGATAGGTCACCATGTGGAACTGGAACATCAGCGAGACTAGCATTGATGAAACTAAAAAATGAAATTGATGTTAATGAAACATTCATTTCTA
>JALRKK010000065.1 GCA_023268935.1 Glaciecola sp. | reverse complement strand
ATGGCCAGTGTGATGCGCTTTTCCCATGGTGTAGATACAGACATAGTTATTCTCCGAACTTCTCACTAAGTGCGTCAATGAGTTTACCGTGGATCCCTGCAAAACCGCCATTACTCATCACCAAAACATGATCCGACGGCTGTGCTTCAGCCACAATGGCGGCAACGAGCTTGTCCACATCTTGATAAGCATGCACAGGCACAGTACTGGCATTGGCCACTTCGTGCATTGACCAACCTAAATTGGCCGGTTCAAACAAATAGACTTCGTCTGCATCCGACCAGCATGAGGCTAGCGCGTCTTTATGCACGCCTTGCTTCATCGTGTTAGAACGCGGCTCCAATACCGCTAATACGCGCTGAACGCCTACTTTAGCTTTTAAACCTTTGACCGTAGTGGTTATCGCGGTGGGATGATGAGCAAAATCATCATACACGGTGACATTGTTGACTTTGCCTTTGATTTCCATACGCCGTTTTACGTTGACGAACGATGTAAGAGCCTCAATTGCCACATCACAAGTCACCCCGACATGATGCGCCGCTGCGATGGCCATCAAACCGTTATGCACATTATGATCGCCAATTAAGCCCCATTCCACATTCCCTTGGAGCTCTCCATGATAATATACTGCAAAGCGCGAACCGTCTGCACTGAGCTTATCAGCCGCCCAATCGCGGGACAAAAACTCTTGCTCTGACCAACACCCCATCTCCAGTACATCTTGCATATTATGGTCGTGTTTTTCGGAAAGAATTAACCCGTTTTGTGGCACTGAGCGGACAAGGTGATGAAATTGTTTTTTAATCGCGTTCAAATCATCAAAAATATCCGCATGATCAAATTCAAGGTTGTTCAACACCAAGGTGCGTGGACGATAATGCACAAACTTAGAGCGCTTATCAAAAAACGCACTGTCGTATTCATCCGCTTCAATCACAAAAAAGTTGCCTTTACCCACACGCGCGGACACGCCAAAATTTTCTGGCACGCCCCCAATCAAGAATCCAGGTGTATAACCAGCGTCTTCCAAAATCCACGCCAGCATCGAGGAAGTCGACGTTTTGCCATGAGTACCTGCCACACCAAGCACCCATCGGTCTTTGAGCAAATTATCCAACAACCACTGCGGACCAGAGGTATAGGGCAAGCCGCGATTGAGTACATATTCTACTGCGGGATTGCCGCGCGACATGGCATTACCAATGATCACCATGTCTGGCTCAGGTTCAAACTGACTGACATCATAGCCTTCAGTCAAAGTGATCCCTAATTGCTCGAGCTGGGTGGACATCGGTGGATAAACATTCCGGTCTGAGCCTGTTACGGTGTGGCCTAACGATTTGGCAAGCGCAGCAATACCGCCCATAAAACTGCCACAAATCCCTAAAATATGTACATGCATGAAAGTAGGATGCTTTTTTGATTAGATTTATGGGGTAATACTTTAGCAGATAATGGTATGAGATCGAAGCTGGGATTTAACATTACCTCGGTTTTTCGTTACACTTAATACTGACCCTACATCTACAATTAATACAAGGACATAACGTCTTATGAAACGACTCAATTCCCGGTTGCAACAGGATGGTGCGCCTCTTGAGCTCATCTTATTGATCCGTACCTTATTAGCAGGCTGTAAAGAAATATCATTCCGTGTCAGCCAAGGTGCGCTTGCTGGAGTGCTTGGTTCAACCTTATCCGAAAATGTACAAGGCGAAACCCAGAAAAAACTCGATGTCATCTCGAATCAAATCCTAAAAGACACATTGTCTGAATCTGGCTATGTCAAGGCAATTTCCTCTGAAGAAGAAGACGATGTCGTGCCCTGCAATCCCGATGGTAAATATCTAGTTAGTTTCGATCCGCTGGACGGCTCATCTAATACTGAAATCAATTCATTGATCGGAACGATTTTTTCTATCACACACGCCCCACAATGGCTAGACGCGGATGATCCTTCTGCATTTTTGCAACCTGGTACCCAAATTGTCGCCGCCGGTTATGTCTTATACGGCCCATCAACTATGCTCGCCATGTCGACGGGTAACGGAACACACTTGTACACGTTAGACAAAACCCATGGCGGATTTTTGGTGACAGAAGCCAATATTCAAGTCCCTCGCGAAACCTCAGAATTTGCGATTAATGCCTCCAATCAACGTCATTGGCATGCGCCGATGCAAGCTTACATGACGGACTTGCTAGCGGGTAAAGAAGGCCCTCGCGGACGTGACTTTAACATGCGCTGGGTCGCTGCTATGGTTGGTGATATTCATCGCGTTTTGTGTCGCGGTGGGATTTTTGCTTATCCACAAGACAAACGCGACCCTAAAAAACCCGGTAAGCTTCGCTTGCTATACGAAGCCAATCCTATGGCTTTTTTGATGGAAAACGCTGGCGGTGCTGCTAATACTGGTAACGGAAGGATTTTGGAAGTCATGCCGTCTGAAATACACCAACGCGTACCAGTTTTGATGGGTTCGGCCGATGAGGTGGAAACCTGCTTGAGCTATTACGCAAAGTAATACACTGACACCTGTATGAATTATGCTTAACACTGTTATACAATATCTCAATCATCAATGATTGGGGTTAATATGCGGTTTTTAATGGTGTTAAGTATATTAGTGAGTAGTTTTGTACTCGCGCAAGAGCCAGTGGAATTGTATTGGGAAGACATGGTGCCTCAAGATTTTGTGCCCTCCGATGTCACAATTGACCACCAAATGAACATGAGTCAAGCTGATCCAAATGCGCCTGTGTTGGAATCATTGAACAATCGCTTGGTCAAAATCCCAGGGTTCGTGGTCCCGTTAGAAGGCACCGCAACTCATACCAAAGAATTTTTGTTGGTACCTTATTTTGGTGCTTGTATTCATGTGCCACCGCCACCTTCTAATCAAATCGTGCATGTGACTTTTGCAGAAGGCATTCCAATTGAAAGCCTTTATGATGCGGTATGGATCACTGGCAAGCTAACCACCACTCGCTGGGAAGGCGATATTGCTTCGGTTGGCTATTCCATGAAGGGTATGGCAGTAGAGTTATTTGAGTAGATCCAATAGCACCTTAAATACTCCCTATTTCAACATAGGCTTTAGAAACCGACCAGTATGTGAGACGGTTGATTCGGCAACTTCCTCTGGCGTACCTTGTGAGATGATTTGACCTCCACCTGACCCCCCTTCTGGACCGATATCAACAATCCAATCGGCTGTTTTCACAACGTCTAAGTTGTGCTCTATGATCACCATTGTGTTACCCGCATCCCGTAAGCGATGCAGCACCTCAAGAAGCTGTTTGATATCGTGGAAATGCAAACCTGTGGTCGGCTCATCCAAAATATACAAGGTTTGCCCCGTGTCGCGCTTGGACAGTTCTTTGGCCAGTTTCACACGTTGAGCCTCACCACCGGACAACGTCGTTGCGGCCTGCCCTAATCGGATGTAACTCAAACCAACATCCATGAGTGTTTGCAGTTTGCGGTTGATCGCAGGTATGGCATCAAAAAACGCACGTGCATCTTCCACGGTCATCTCAAGTATTTCGTGAATATTTTTGCCTTTGTATCGAATCTCTAACGTCTCTCGATTGTAACGCTTGCCCTGACAGACATCACAAGGGACATAGACATCAGGTAAAAAATGCATTTCGACTTTGATCACCCCATCACCTTGACATGCTTCACAACGACCGCCTTTGACGTTGAAGCTAAACCGACATGGCTTATAGCCGCGTGACCGCGCTTCTTGGGTA
>JALRKK010000101.1 GCA_023268935.1 Glaciecola sp. | reverse complement strand
AAAAGAACGACAACGACTTTATCTTTATTTTCAGGACGCTCTGCATAGCGCTTCGCCGCAACAACGGCCGCGCCAGAAGAAATACCCGCTAAGATACCTTCTTCCTTCATCAAACGTTTGGCCATTTCCATACATTCTTCGTTGGAAACTTGTTCAACTTCATCAACCAAGTCCAAGTCAAGGTTGCCAGGGATGAATCCCGCACCTATACCCTGGATCTTATGAGGGCCTGGTGTGAGTTCTTCACCCGCTTTAGCTTGAGTAATCACTGGTGAGTCAGTTGGTTCTACGGCAACGGTGGTGATGGCTTTACCTTGCACTTCTTTGATATAGCGAGAAACACCTGTGATCGTTCCACCAGTCCCCACACCAGCAACAAATGCATCAATAGTACCGTCTGTGTCATTCCAAATCTCAGGTCCTGTAGTCTTCAAGTGAATTTCAGGGTTTGCTGGATTATCGAATTGTTGCAGTAACACGAATTTTTCTGGATCCGTTGCAACAATTTCTTGAGCAGCAGCAACGGCACCTTTCATACCTTTAGCTGGTTCAGTTAATACGAGCTTCGCGCCAAGTGATTTGAGTAGTTTACGACGCTCTAAAGACATCGAGCTAGGCATAGTCAAGGTAAGAGGGTAACCCTTGGCAGCTGCAACAAACGCTAAAGCAATACCTGTGTTACCTGAAGTTGGCTCAACCAGCTCTTTTCCTTCAGTTAACACGCCACGTTTCTCTGCATCCCAAATCATATTTGCGCCAATACGACATTTGACAGAAAAAGAAGGGTTTCGTGATTCGATTTTTGCATAAACGTTACCGCTTGTTACGCGGTTTAGTTTTACAAGTGGAGTGTTACCAATGGCCAAAGCGTTATCGTCAAATACGCGCATAATGATTCCTTTTAATGGGTTATGTCAGCCTAAATGCTCATTAGCTATTTAGGTATATTATTCAGTTATACCTATATAATTTATCACAGCGTTGTTTTTTTAAAGTACTCTTTCGTTATAAGATAGACGCATTAACAATAATCTTACAATCTTGAGGCTGATATGAAGTTTACTGGAACAGATAATTATATTGCGAGCGATGAATTACAACTCGCGGTTAATGCGGCCATGACCTTAGAGAAACCGTTACTAGTGAAAGGCGAACCGGGAACGGGTAAAACCATGCTCGCGGAACAATTAGCACAATCGATGGATGCAGAGTTGTTTCAATGGCATATCAAATCTACGACTAAAGCGGTGCAAGGCTTATATGAATACGATGCGGTGTCTCGCTTACGCGATTCACAGCTCGGTGATGATAAGGTGCATGATATTGCTAACTACATCAAAAAAGGCGCATTGTGGCGTGCATTCACAAGTAGCAAGCGCAGTATTTTATTGATTGATGAGATAGACAAAGCGGATATCGAGTTTCCCAATGACTTGTTGTTAGAACTGGACAAAATGTCTTTTTATGTGCCTGAGACGCAAGAATGGGTGAGTGCCGAACAACGTCCGATAGTTATTATTACCTCTAATAACGAAAAGGAGTTACCCGATGCGTTCTTAAGGCGATGCTTTTTTCATTACATCAAATTTCCGACCGCAGATGAGCTTAAACGCATTGTCGATGTGCATTTCCCTAATCTCAAACCACGCTTGTTAGAAATTGCCTTGGAGCGTTTTTTTGCGGTCCGAGACGTTCCAGGCATCAAGAAAAAACCCTCTACCTCAGAGCTGATTGATTGGCTCAAACTTCTCGTGGCCGAAGATATTCCTTTGGAGGTTTTACAAAACAAAGATAACGCAAATGCAATGCCCCCATTATATGGGGCCTTACTGAAAAACGAACAGGATATGCATTTATTTGAAAAGCTTTTATTTATGGCACGTCGCTAAATGGAGTTTTCGGCATGTTGATTGAGTTTTTTCTCATTTTAAAACAATATCAAGTACCGGTGTCGCTTCGAGAGCATTTGGATTTGCTGGATGCGCTCGACAAGGAGATCGTCTACGCTGACTGGGAAGCCTTTTATCAGGTTTCGCGTTTGATTTTGGTTAAGGACGAAGCGCATTTTGACAAGTTTGATCGAGCTTTTGCACATTATTTTGAGGGAGTCAGTCAGCTCGAACTCTTTAGTGATGAATTGCCTGCTGACTGGCTGCGCAAAGAGATTGAAAAGCGTTTATCACAAGAAGAGCGAGACAAAATCGACAAGCTAGGCGGTTTAGATAAATTGATGGAAACCCTTAAAGAGCGCCTTGCCGAGCAACAAAAGCGCCACCAAGGTGGTAATAAATGGATTGGTACGGGAGGAACGTCTCCGTTCGGTGCGTATGGCGATAATCCAGAAGGGATCCGAATCGGACAAGATACAAATCGTAATTTCTCAGCAGTAAAGGTGTGGGATCAACGCGAATTCAAAAACCTCTCCAATGATGAACGCCTTTCATCTCGGAATATGCAAGTGGCGTTGCGTAAGTTGCGCCGGTTTGCACGAACAGGCGCCGCCGAAGAACTCGATATTGATGATACGATTGGTGCGACAGCAAAAAACGCTGGTCTATTGGACTTGAAGATGCGCCCTGAACGACATAATGCGGTAAAAGTCATCATGTTCTTTGATGTAGGTGGTTCGATGGACATGCATATCCAGCAGATTGAAGAACTGTTTTCTGCAGTGCATGCAGAGTTCAAACATCTGCGATATTTTTATTTTCACAATTGCGTCTATGAAGGGGTATGGGAAGACAACTCTCGTCGGCGTAATGTCTTATCAATATATGAAATTTTGCGAACGTATGGTAAGGATTACAAATGTATTTTCGTAGGTGATGCGACCATGGGACCTTATGAAATCACTTATCCTGGTGGCAGTGTTGAGCATTGGAATGAGCAAACCGGGGAATTCTGGTTACGATTGTTATCAAATCACTTTACCCATAACATTTGGTTAAATCCACAACCTCACACCTATTGGGAATATCATCATTCAATACATATTATTCGCGATATTATGGATGATAAAATGTATCCGTTAACGCTGGACGGGCTGGGGCAGGGGATTGCAAAGCTGTTACAAAATTGAGCTATTTTTTGTTCACAGTGGTCTGTGTTTGAAGATACGACGTGAAATGGATAAGGTTGACACTAGATATCAAGTGTTAGATCAGTCATAGCGACAGTGCAACAAGGTAAAATCTCATCATCATCAATAAAAGCAAGTGGGTCAGTTGTGTAGTCGACCTCTCCAGAAATGATCTTACAACGACAGGCACCACAAAATCCTTCTCGACAATGATATTCGATCGCGATGTTATGCGCTTCAAGGTCGTCTAGTAATGTGTCTTTAGAAGTAGAAAAGGCTGTGCCGTCACGCAATGTCACAACACAACCTTTTGTCGAATTACTCATAAAGGATCAGAGTTCAAACTCGTCGAAGTCTTCTGCCGATACTTCTGAGTCGATTTGACCAACTAGATAAGAGCTGATTTCTGCTTCTTGTGGAGCAACTTGCACATTATCGGAATGTAGATAGTTGTTCATCCAAGGCAAAGGATTAGAGCTGATGTCGAAAGGCTGGCCTAGACCAATCGCAGCCATACGCTGATTGGCAATATATTCTACGTATTGACATAAAATCTCTTCGTTTAAGCCAATCATCGAGCCGTTCGCGAATAGATAGGCTGCCCATTGCTTTTCTTGCTCAACCGCTTTTAAAAATATCGCGCGTGCTTCGGTTTCACATTCTTTGGCAATTTCAGCCATTTCTGGATCGTCTTTACCTTTAGCCCATAAATTCAAAATGTGTTGAGTAGAGGTGAGATGTAAATTCTCATCGCGCGCAATTAGGCGAATGATTTTGGAGTTACCTTCCATGAGCTCGCGTTCTGCAAACGCAAAGGTACAAGCAAAGGACACATAAAAACGAATCGCCTCTAAGGCATTAACCGAGTTCATGCATAAATAAAGTTTTTTCTTTAGTTCACGCATATTGATGGTAATTGACTCGCCATTGATATCATGTGTGCCTTCACCATGCGTTTGCCAAACTTGTGTGGCAAAAATCAAGTCATCATAATATCTTGAAATGTCCGTCGCACGCTGTTTGATTTGTTCATTATCAACAATGTCACCAAACACAGAAGATGGATCAGTAAATAAATTACGCAAAATATGGGTATATGAGCGCGAATGAATAGTCTCAAAGAACGACCAGGTTTCGACCCAGGTTTCCAATTCAGGAATCGAAATAATTGGTAAGAAGGCGATGTTCGGGCTACGGCCTTGTACCGAATCCAACAGTGTTTGATACTTTAGGTTTGAAATGAATATGTGCTTTTCGGCGTCACTTAACGCTTGAAAGTCAGCCCTGTCCTTACTTACATCAACTTCCTCTGGACGCCAGAAAAACGAAATTTGTTTCTCGATTAGCTTTTCGAAAATAGCGTGTTTTTGTTGGTCATAACGCGCTACATTGACCGGGTTGCCAAAAAACATGGGCTCGGTCATAAAATCATTATTTTCTTGATTAAATGTTGTGTATCTCATGTGATAGTACTTCTTAGTTTATCGTTATCGTTGAAGCATGCAGACGCGTGTTAAATTTTACACGCGCCGCCAGCACATCCATCATCGTCGTCTTGCTCAACAACAGCTTGGGCTTGAGTGCCTTGCGTTGCAGCTTTGACTTCAAAATCATCACTGTTACCCGCACCGTCACGAGTATTGTGATAGTACAGAGTTTTAATCCCTAACTTATAAGTGGTAAGTAAGTCTTTGATGAGCAATTTCATCGGGACTTTGCCACCTTCAAATTTACTTGGGTCGTAATTGGTATTAGCCGAAATTGTTTGATCGACAAATTTTTGCATAATGCCAACAAGTTGCAGATAACCATCGTTCGACGGGATATCCCACAGTAGCTCATACGCGTCTTTCAGGTTCTCATAATCTGGAACCACTTGTTTTAAGACACCGTCCTTACTGGACTTTATACTAATGTGACCACGGGGTGGTTCAATACCATTAGTTGCATTTGAAATTTGGGAAGAGGTCTCAGACGGCATCAAAGCGGATAGCGTAGAATTACGCAAACCGTGTTTCACGATGCTTTCACGCAGTCCATCCCAATCAAGATGCAATGGTTCATCGCAAATATTATCCAAGTCTTGTTTGTACGTGTCGGTTGGCATCAAACCTTGAGAATAGGTTGTCTCGTTGAATTTAGGGCACGCACCTTGTTCTTTGGCCAACTCGTTTGACGCTTTTAACAAATAATACTGGATCGCTTCAAAGGTGCGATGGACTAAGCCATTAGCGGAGTGATCAGAGTACTTAACTCCGTTTTTCGCAAGGTAATAGGCAAAGTTAATTACACCGATTCCCAGAGTACGGCGTCCCATTGTTGCATTGTATGCCGCGGGTACTGGGTAGTCTTGGTAGTCTAAAAGGCTGTCCAATGCACGAACTGCGAGGTCGGCTAGTTCTTCAAGTTCGTCCAATGATTTAATCGCACCCAAGTTAAATGCCGATAAGGTACACAGTGCGATTTCACCATTTTCGTCATTGACATGCTCTAATGGTTTTGTTGGTAAAGCGATTTCAAGACATAAATTGGATTGACGAACCGGCGCCACCTCAGGGTTAAACGGTGAGTGGGTATTACAGTGGTCGACGTTTTGTAAATAAATACGCCCGGTTGAAGCTCGTTCTTGCATAAACAAGCTCACTAGCTCCATGGCTTTGATAGACTTTTTGCGAATTGACTCATCTTGTTCGTATTTGACGTAGAGTGCCTCAAACTTGTCTTGATCTGCAAAGAACGCATCATACAAGCCAGGCACATCCGACGGACTAAATAAGGTGATGTCTTGACCTTTGATCAAACGAGTGTACATAAGCTTATTAAATTGCACACCGTAATCGAGGTGACGAACTCGGTTTTCTTCTACTCCTCGGTTGTTTTTGAGCACTAATAAAGATTCGACTTCTAAATGCCAGATCGGGTAAAACAAGGTCGCAGCACCGCCACGTACACCGCCTTGTGAACAGCTTTTGACAGCAGTTTGGAAATACTTGTAAAACGGTATACAACCCGTATGGAAAGCTTCGCCTCCACGAATTTCTGAGCCTAGAGCGCGGATGCGACCCGCATTCACACCGATGCCGGCGCGTTGCGAAACGTATTTAACGATGGCAGAAGCTGTCGCGTTGATTGAATCTAAGCTATCCCCAGTTTCGATTAATACGCAACTACTGAATTGGCGAGTAGGGGTACGCACCCCAGCCATAATCGGCGTAGGCAAAGATATTTTGAACTGGGATACGGCATCATAAAAACGTTTAACGTAGTCTAGGCGAGTTTCTTTGGGGTAATTCGCAAACAAACAGGCTGCAACCAAGACGTATAAGAACTGTGCGGATTCATAAATCTCCCCTGTCACTCGGTTTTGTACTAGGTATTTACCTTCAAGCTGTTTGACTGCGGCATACGAGAAGTTCATATCACGCCAGTGATCTAAAAACTCTTCCATTTGTTCGAATTCTTCGATGCTGTAGTCAGCAAGAAGATGCTCATCGTATTTACCCATTTCAACCATACGTTTAACGTGGTCGGACAATTTAGGTGGTTCAAATTGACCATAGGCTTTTTTGCGCAGATGGAAAATAGCTAAACGAGCGGCGAGATATTGATAATCTGGCGCATCAGTAGAGATCAAATCGGCAGCCGATTTGATCAGAGTTTCATGAATGTCTTCGGTCTTGATGCCATCATAAAACTGAATATGGGCTTTGATTTCGACTTGTGAGACGGAGACATTGTTGAGTCCTTTGGCGGCCCAAGTAATGACTTTGTGGATTTTGTCTAAATCGATCTTCTCGAGTTCACCGTTGCGCTTGGTGACTTGTAATTGTTTGTTCATAATGAGAGATGCCGTTTATTATAATTAGTGCAAATAGCTTATGCATCCATTGCAAGAGCTAACAACTTGCCTTCTATGCCGAACTGAGATGTATTCACCGAACTATCATCCTTAAAAGCCCACATAAATGTTCCGTTCTCAATAGTGCCTAATAGAAAGTTAAGCACAAGATAATGTGGTTTAGTAGGGAATGCAACCACAAGATGATGTGTTTTAATGGTTAAAAACTGTACATTCTGTAAAACACTGTGCTGTAAGCCTTGCTATGACTTGCTTGTAGGCGTTTGCAAACGTCGTATGTGACACAAAATGAGTAAAAATTTTTTTATGAAAAATTTGAATGAGATTATGCAAACACGATATATGGAAGGACTTGATGTTTTTTGACACTACATCTAGTGCTTACTATCAACGCTTACGCACAAGCTATCCAGGCATAGAGCAGCTCACAATGTAATTAACATCAATATTGCGATTGGACAAAAAATAGTCATTGCTGAGTGGGTTGAAATGTAGCCCAGTGGTATCTTCAATCACAAGCTCAGTATCATCAATCATACGCATCAGTTCAGAGGGTTTGATGAATTTTTTGTAGTCATGAGTCCCTTTGGGTACCAAGTTCAAAATATACTCCGCACCAAGAATCGCCATTAAGTACGATTTTGGGTTGCGATTAAGCGTTGAGAAAAACACCTTACCCCCGGGTTTGACGCATTGCGCAGCTGCCCGCACGACACTGGCAGGATCGGGTACGTGCTCAAGCATTTCAAGACAGGTCACTACATCGTATTGCTGTGGTTGTTGCTGGGCCTTATCCTCTGCTGAAATACATTCATAAAAGACTTTAACACCGGACTCTAAACCATGCAGTTTGGCTACTTGAAGTGATTCCTCTGCTAAGTCAATGCCAGTGACTGTCGCGCCACCTTTAGCTAGTGCTTCGGATAAAATGCCACCACCGCAACCAATATCTAATATATTTTTAGCGTGTATCCCACCAGCTTGTTCGATGATATAACCGACGCGTAGAGGGTTTATCTGATGCAATGGTTTAAATTCACCATCGTGGTCCCACCAGCGTTCGGCAATGGCTGAAAATTTTGCGATTTCATTGTGGTCCACATTCATTGTGCTGTCTCTTAGTTGGCTTGGTGATTATTCTAAACAATTAATAATACCAGAGGTCGAGATGGCTGCACAACGTTCCAACATATGGGCATGAATATGACCTTGGTTATCTTTTGTGCAAATGATGCTTTTCACAAGGCTTTTAGTATATATTGCAGAATGAAAGTGATACTATTATAAGTCATTAACAACCCATATAAGAAAGAGAATGCGCTTCTAAGCGATTTTCTAAAACAACAAGTAGGGGACTAGGTAGTTTATGAGCGAGCGCGCCAAAGAAATATTACCGATTAATATCGAAGAAGAGCTAAAGAATTCCTATCTCGATTATGCTATGAGCGTTATCGTAGGACGCGCCTTACCCGATGTTAGAGATGGTCTAAAACCTGTTCATCGCCGAGTATTGTTTGCGATGAACGAACTCAAGAACGACTTTAACAAACCGTACAAAAAATCTGCACGTGTTGTGGGTGACGTTATCGGTAAATACCATCCACATGGTGATTCTGCTGTGTACGATACCATTGTCCGCATGGCCCAGCCGTTTTCATTGCGTTATATGTTAGTGGATGGACAAGGTAATTTTGGTTCGGTGGATGGTGATTCTGCGGCGGCTATGCGTTATACCGAAGTGCGTATGGCTAAGATTGCGCATGAGTTACTTGCCGATTTGGACAAAGAAACGGTAAATTTTGTTCCGAACTATGACGGTACCGAAAAGATCCCCGAGGTACTGCCAACCAAAGTACCTAATTTATTAGTGAACGGTTCATCCGGTATTGCTGTTGGTATGGCGACGAACATTCCACCGCATAATTTAACCGAAGTCATTAATGGTTGTATCGCATTAATCGAAAACCCCGAAATTGAAGTGGATGAGCTAATGACGCACATCCCTGGTCCAGATTTCCCAACTGCAGCCTTAATTAGCGGCCGTAAAGGCATCGAGGAAGCGTATCGAACTGGTCGTGGTAAGATTTATTTGCGAGCTAAAGCAGATATCGAAACCGAAGATAATGGGAAAGAAACCATCATCATTAATGAGATCCCATATCAAGTTAATAAAGCTAAGTTGATTGAGAAGATCGCAGAACTGGTCAAAGAAAAACGCGTTGAAGGCATTTCAGCGTTACGTGATGAGTCTGACAAAGACGGTATGCGCATTGTTATTGAAGTCAAACGCAACGAGTCCGCAGAAGTATTACTTAATCATCTCTATGCCAATACTCAACTACAAACGGTATTTGGCATCAACATGGTTGCTTTGGATAACAATCAACCTAAAGTTTTCAATCTCAAGCAAACGCTTGAAGCCTTTATTTTACATCGTCGTGAGGTTGTTACACGTCGTACAGTTTTTGAGCTACGCAAAGCTCGCGATCGCGCTCACATTTTAGAAGGTTTGGCGGTTGCACTGGCGAATATCGACCCAATTATTGAACTCATTAAGGCGTCTCCGTCACCAGCGGAAGCTAAACAAGCGCTTGTTGCTCAAGGCTGGGCGCTTGGCCATGTTCAAGAAATGCTCGAACGCGCAGGCGATGATGCTGCACGGCCAGATTGGTTAACACCGGAATTTGGTATTCGTGAAGGTCAGTATTATTTGACTGAACAGCAGGCACAAGCGATTCTGGATCTGCGTTTACACAAATTGACTGGTTTAGAATCAGACAAAATCATTGCGGAATACAAAGAACTACTTGAAGTCATTGCTGAATTATTACACATATTAAGTAGTTCTGAGCGTTTAATGGAAGTGATCCGTGAGGAGCTTGAGGCTATTCGTGAAGAGTTCGGTGATGAGCGTCGCACCGAAATTACTGCGGCAAGTCATGATATTGATATCGAAGACTTAATTGAACGTGAGGATGTGGTGGTCACTTTGTCTCACGAAGGGTATGTCAAATATCAAAAACTATCAGACTATGAGGCACAGCGTCGCGGTGGTAAAGGTAAGTCAGCCACCAAGATGAAGGATGAAGATTTCATCGAAAAACTTCTTGTGGCCAATACACATGACCATATTTTGTGTTTCTCAACCAGAGGGCGCATGTATTGGTTGAAGGTCTATCAGTTACCATTGGCATCTCGTAATGCGCGAGGTCGTCCAATTGTGAATATCTTACCGCTGGAAGAAAATGAGCGCATCACGGCCATACTGCCTATCCAAGAGTTTGTCGAAGGCAAGTACGTCTTTATGGCGACGGCGAACGGTACCGTTAAGAAGACTGAATTAACTCAGTACTCACGTCCTCGAGCTAGTGGTATTATTGCTGTCAATCTTAACGATGGGGACAGCCTTGTCGGTGTGGACTTAACGGATGGGAATAGCGAAATCATGTTGTTCTCGGATGAAGGTAAAGTGGTTCGTTTCAATGAAGACCAAGTTCGCCCAATGGGGCGCACAGCCACCGGTGTTCGCGGTATTCGACTTGAAGAACAACAAAAAGTAGTTTCGTTAATAGTCCCACATGGCAACGGCGCGATTTTAACTGCGACCGAAAACGGCTACGGTAAACGCACTGTATTAGAGGAATACCCAGCCAAATCTCGTGCGACCAAAGGGGTGGTTTCGATTAAGGTGTCTGAACGAAACGGCAAGGTTGTCGGAGCTGTACAGGTTGCCGAAGAAGACGAAATCATGCTTATTTCTGATGCCGGTACTTTGGTGCGTACACGAGCGGCTGAAGTATCGACAGTGGGTAGAAATACTCAGGGTGTTACCCTTATTCGTACCGCACAAAACGAACATGTGGTAGGATTACAACGCATCGATGAAATCGAAGGCGTTGCTGAACTGGATGATGAATCTGGTGATGCTCAAGACGATACATCTGACAATAATAACAGTACAATGACAGAGCAAGAAAACACCACGGATAATAATAGCGAGGAGTAATCGTAATTTATCCAGGTGTTTGATAAAAATTAACAGCGATGCCTAGATTATTGGCGTCGCTGTTTTTGTTTTTCCATACACACGTTTGTAGTGGAATATTGTTTAGCCCATGTTTTAGGAAAAAATCGTGCAACATTTTAATTTTTGCGCCGGTCCGGCCATGCTACCAGCTGAAGTAATGCAACAAGCCCAAGCAGAAATGCTAGATTGGCAAGGCTGTGGTTCATCCGTAATGGAAATCTCACATCGCTCAGCGCCTTTTATCGAGGTTGCCCAACAAGCAGAGCAAGATTTGCGTGAATTACTCAATGTGCCACAGAATTACAAAGTGTTGTTTTTACAAGGTGGCGGTCGTGGACAATTTGCCGCAGCACCGTTAAATATTGCCTCACCAGAACAGACGTCTTTACATTTAGTGACTGGCTCTTGGTCTAAAGGTGCAGTGAGTGAAGCCGCTAAATATACTCAGACGCATGTGGTCGCCAAAGACGCTATCAACGCAGAAAATAAACGTTATGTTCCAGAAGCATCGACGTGGGATGCATCGGATGAAGTGTTAAAAAATGCGGCGTACTTGCATTATTGTCCTAATGAAACAGTCGATGGCGTTGCGTTACATACACCGCCACGGTTTCACAATATAGATCTGGTCGCCGATATGTCGTCCAATATTTTGTCAGTGCCAATCAATGTGCAAGATTACGGAGTAATTTACGCAGGGGCGCAAAAGAACATTGGCCCTTCTGGTTTAGCTGTGGTGATAGTTCGAGAAGATTTGCTAGGTAAAGCGCAACCAGCGACTCCATCATTTATTAACTACACCCTTGCTGCCGAGCACGACTCGATGTATAACACGCCTCCAACTTATTCTTGGTACCTTGCCGGGTTGGTATTTCAATGGTTAAAGAATCGCGGTGGTGTTGCAGAAATTGCAAAGCTAAATCACGCCAAAGCACAAACCTTGTATCAGGCCATTGATAGTGATGACTTCTATTATAATAACGTTGCAGATGCGCATCGCTCTATTATGAATGTACCATTCACGCTTGCCGATGCATCATTAGATAGCCTATTTTTGGCTGAAGCCGAAAAAGCCGGTCTCCACGCGCTAAAAGGGCACCGCAGTGTCGGTGGCATGCGCGCGAGTATTTACAACGCCATGCCGTTACAAGGCGTTATGACGTTGGTAGAATTTATGCGTGAATTTTCACGCAAGCACGGCTAAGGACGTAGTCATGGAACAGCTTACATTATCTCCCATTGCTAAGGTTTCAGGTACAGTCAATGTGCCAGGCTCTAAATCCCTATCTAATCGAGCTCTGTTGCTGGCAGCGCTTGCCAAAGGTACAACGACATTAACGAACTTATTAGACAGTGATGATATTCGGTATATGCTCGGTGCCTTAGAGCAACTGGGTGTTCAGTATCGCCTGTCACAGAACAATACGGTATGTGAAGTCGAAGGTTTAGGTGATGTGTTTACCCAATCACCAGCAGATGAACTATTTCTTGGTAATGCTGGGACGGCCATGCGTCCTTTGTGCGCTGTGCTTGCTGTGTCTCCTGTCACCTCAATTTTGACTGGAGAGCCACGCATGAAAGAGCGCCCCATTGGCGACTTAGTGGATGCATTAAATGATATTAATGCGGATATTTCTTACCTAGATGAGCCGGGTTACCCTGCACTTGAGATCAAAGGGCAGCGTCTCAAAGGAGGGGATATGAGCGTTGATGGTTCAGTATCTTCTCAGTTTTTGACTGCGCTTTTGATGGCTGCGCCTATGCTTACCACAGATAGTACCATTGCAATCAAAGGTGAGTTGGTCTCCAAACCATACATCGATATCACCCTAGATATCATGAAAAAATTCGGTGTTGAAGTTACGCATAACCAGTATCAGGTATTTACCATCAAAGGCAATCAATCATACACAAGTCCGGGAGAGTACATGGTGGAAGGGGATGCATCCTCCGCATCTTATTTTCTAGCGGCCGGGGCAATTAAAGGTGGCAGTGTCACCGTAACTGGCGTTGGTTCTGACTCCATACAAGGTGATGTCAAATTTGCTGAAGTACTTAAAGCAATGGGCGCACAAGTTGAATATACCTCTGGTTCTATTACGGTTACCGGAGCGCCGTTACAAGCTGTGCAGATGGATATGAATCACATTCCAGATGCCGCCATGACAATTGCTACGACAGCGTTGTTCGCAGAAGGCACTACAGTGATGACCAATATTTATAATTGGCGTGTCAAAGAAACGGACCGCTTGACAGCCATGGCTACCGAACTTCGCAAAGTAGGAGCGGTGGTTGAGGAAGGGCATGATTACATCAAAGTTACTCCGCCTGAGCAGCTGCAACACGCTCAGATTGATACGTATAATGATCATCGTGTAGCAATGTGTTTTAGTCTTGTTGCTCTAAGTGATACTCCGGTAACTATCAACGACCCGGGTTGCACAGCGAAAACATTTCCTGATTATTTCACCCGTTTTGCAACTATTTGTGGAAATGAGTGAAATTTTCGTGACAAATAGTCGATAACTTTGTCAATCATCAATAAGGGGCGTATAATTCGCCCCTTAAATTTTAGTGAAATTCAAATATTGAAATCAAAGGCGAATTAAATTAATGCAACCAGAGATCCCAATTGTCACAGTGGACGGCCCAAGCGGAGCAGGCAAGGGTACCTTGAGCCACTTGATCGCAGACTACTTAGGATGGCATTTCCTAGATTCAGGTGCTATCTATCGTGTACTGGCTGTAGCGTGTTTACATCACGGTATTGAAGTCAACGATGAAGTGTCTATTGCGCCGTTGGCTTCAAGCTTAGACGTCACTTTTGCTAATGAGGACGAGCATGTTCGCATTATGTTAGAAGGCGAAGATGTTACAGATACTATTCGAACTGAAGTGGTAGGGGCTGCAGCTTCTAAGGTCGCAGCCTTTCCAAGTGTTCGTGAAGCGCTATTACGACGTCAGAGAGGGTTTGCTCAGGCGCCTGGATTAGTTGCTGATGGACGTGATATGGGAACCATTGTATTTCCCAGCGCAACGGTTAAGATTTTTCTAACCGCTTCAGCAGAAGCAAGGGCTGAGCGTCGCTTTTTGCAGTTGCAAGCAAAGGGGCATGATGTTAATATTGCGCACCTTTTGAGCGATATACAAGCACGTGATGAACGTGACTCTAATCGCAGTGCGGCACCTTTAGTGCCTGCGACTGATGCACACATTCTTGATTCGACTTCCATGTCTATAGAGGAAGTGTTTGCTCAAGCAAAAGCTATTTTAACTAGCGCGGAAATTTTTCCGGGCTAGATTTAGTATGTTCAAATAAGGATGTTTGGACGTTGAACCATAACCCCACAATACTCGGATGCATTGTGGATATAACTTAAATAGATAAGATTTATATGTCTGAAAATTTTGCACAGCTTTTTGAAGAAAGCTTACAACAACTTGAAACCCGTCCTGGTGCCATCGTTCGCGGCGAGATCGTCGCTATTGAGAAAGATATCGTTCTTGTCGATGCTGGCCTAAAATCTGAAAGCGCAATTCCTGCTGATCAATTCAAAGCTGCTGATGGTAGCCTCGAAGTAGCAGTTGGTGATTTTGTTGATGTGGCGCTTGACGCCGTTGAAGACGGTTTCGGTGAAACTATCCTATCTCGTGAAAAAGCAAAACGTCACGAAGCATGGGTTGAGCTTGAGAAAGCTTACGAAGAAAAAGAGACCATCAAAGGTCTAATCAATGGCAAAGTAAAAGGCGGCTTCACAGTTGAAATCAATACTGTTCGCGCGTTCCTACCTGGTTCATTGGTTGATGTGCGTCCTGTGCGCGAAACGGCGCATCTTGAAGGCAAAGAGTTAGAATTTAAAGTTATCAAGCTTGATGCAAAACGCAACAACGTTGTTGTTTCTCGCCGTGCCGTTATTGAAGCAGAAAGCAGTGCTGAGCGCGATGAATTGCTTGCTAACCTTGATGAAGGCCATGAAGTTAAAGGTATCGTTAAGAACCTTACCGATTATGGTGCGTTCGTTGATTTGGGCGGCGTAGACGGTCTTCTTCACATCACTGACATGGCTTGGAAACGCGTTAAGCATCCGAGTGAAGTAGTGAATGTTGGTGACGAAATCAATGTTAAAGTATTGAAGTTCGACAAAGAAAAATCTCGCGTTTCTCTTGGTATGAAGCAAATGGGTAACGATCCATGGGCTGAAATCGCAGAGCGTTTCCCAGAAGGCCAAAAACTTTCTGGTGCCGT
>JALRKK010000093.1 GCA_023268935.1 Glaciecola sp. | reverse complement strand
GTGTGAATGTAGGACATGAAATTTATTTTTTCTAATAAAATTAAAGAAGTCACGAAAGCCGTCGTTAACGGTATGTGTACGAATATTCTTACATTCTAATTTGGGTATAAGAATGTGTTCGCCGTAGTGTTTGAGGCGGATGAAACATACTTCTAATGGTATTGCTTCTGTTCCATTTAGTGCAGTTGCGACACCATAGACATGAGATTCGATACCCGCATAGGTACGGGTATCCAAAACAATCCCTATTTTCACAAGTAATCTTCATTTATAAAAGGTTACTTTCTTTATCGTATGCAAATTTTCTGATTTGAGTATTTTAAAAATTTATTTTGATAAGTGATACATTAGTGTAGGTTTACAAAGTTTGTACCGTACGCAATGCAGACAGTACTAATTGCTTAGCCAGATCCTGACTGTTACTCTCTGCATAACAACGCAGTTCCGGCGCATTACCACTGGGACGAAGGTGCACAATATCCCCAGTATTCAACGTAATGCGCAGTCCATCCACAGTATTGATTTGCTCAACTTCCGCACTCACACCCATTGCCGTAATCAGCTGCATAGGATGAGCACTGAGTTGTTTGATGAGCTCTTGCGAACGCTGGGTTGCAAATTCTTTGATTCGATCCGAGTCAGTGAAGCGCTGGGGAAGGGCCGCAACCAACTGACTGATCGTGGTTTGTTGGGCACACGCATCTGCTAATAAAAGGATCCCAGGTAATAATGCATCGCGAGTCGGTAACGCATGGATAGTTTGATCATTAAAGTGCACATCTGAACCTAATAAAAACCCACCATTCGCTTCAAAGCCGGCCACGGAGCGATAATCAAAATCGAGAGACGCAAAGGCCTCAATGACATAAGGAGAGCCAATTTTAGTCCGTGTGACGTGACTGAATGCTTGGCTCGCTTCAATGGCTGTGTTACAGCTGACAGGTACCGCTAATGCCTCAACTGATAATGCTTTTGCAGTTAAAAGGCCTACTATATCACCGCGTAACCATACCCCTTTTTCATCACCAATTAAAGGACGGTCGCCATCCCCATCCGTCGAAAAGATCATATCGAACTGATGCGCCTCAGACCAAGCCCTCGCTTTTGCTTTATCTTCTTCACTGACTGCTTCGGTGTCGATAGGAACAAATTCATCTGAACGTTCCAAAGCAATAACGTCGGCTCCCAAGGCTTTAAATATTGGCGCGTAGAGTTCGCGACCAGCACTGGAATGCTCATAAATTCCAATGCGCTTGCCGGCAAATACATCTGGGGCAAATAATCTAGTCGCTCGCTCAATGTATCTTGCAGTTGCAGCAGTTTCGATATCCGGGAGTGCGATTGCAGGACATCCAGCAAACTCATTAGTGCAGGATAAGATAGCCTGTTCATGTGCCTTAGTGATTTCTCCCTCTGGGGTATAGAACTTAAGGCCATTGCGGTCAAAAGGAATGTGCGAACCGGTCACCATGATACATGGGACATGTTCTTGCAATGACGCTAAAGCTAATGCAGGGGTAGGTAATACACCACAATATACCGCTTCAATACCTAATACTTTCAGCGCGCTTATACAAAAACGGGCAATGTCAGGAGAGCTTGGACGATTGTCAATACCCACGAAGACGCGATTAAATGCGTAGTCTTGTTGCATCGACTTAATAAACGCAAAAGTAAACGCATGGCATACCAGGGGAGTAAAGTCCGCGACTAAACCTCGGGCGCCTGATGTGCCAAATTTTATTCCACTCTCGGCGATGGTTTGACTGCAAGTCGGCATATCTCATCCTTGTATGTTGAACATAAACAACAAGTATTGTAAACGAGAAAAGCCGAATCTCAAGGGCAAAACCCATGTGATTCGGCTTTTTGTTATAGTGCATTAGTCCTAGTGAGTGGTTATAGCTTCACTAAATAACGTCCTGTTACAGAGCCCGCCATGATATTTTGCGCAGCTTCAACACAGTCATCTAAGCCAATTTCGTGAGTAATTTGTTGAATGACACTCGGGTCGAGTTCATTGGCTAAATCATCCCAAGCGCGTTGGCGTTTGTCTTGTGGACAATAGACAGAGTCGATACCTAGCAAAGAAACTCCACGCAAAATAAATGGCGCTACAGAGCTAGGTAAATCCATGCCTTGGGCAAGACCACATGCTGTAACCACACCACCATATTGGGTGTTGGCAATAATATTCGCCAAAGTGTGTGAGCCAACGACATCCACCGCCCCTGCCCAATCTTGACCACCTAAAATTCGCGCTTTGCCTTCGTATTCTTTCCGATCTTTGATAGCCGTCGCGCCAAGACTGGTTAAATAATCCGCTTGCTCCGCTTTGCCACTTAACGCCGTCACAGAGTAACCTCGCTTAGCCAAAATAGCCACAGCGACAGAGCCCACACCGCCGGTTGCACCAGAGACTAAAATATTACCTGATTCTGGGCTAACGCCTGCATCATATAAGGCATTGCAACACAACATTGCTGTGTAACCTGCCGTGCCAATGCCCATTGCATCCTGTGGTGACATGTGTTCAGGCAATTTGATCAACCACTTGCTTTTGACTCGCGCGTATTCAGCTAGACCTCCCCAATGTTTTTCACCCACGCCCCAACCGTTCAAGACAACGGTGTCACCCACTGCAAATTCTGTAGAATCGGATTTTTCTACGACACCAACAAAATCAATCCCTGGTACCATTGGATAGGACTTTGCGATGGGCGCACTGGCGGTCAATGCCAATGCATCTTTGTAGTTAAGCGTCGAATAGGCAACTTTAACAAGTACATCGCCTTCGGGTAAATCGGTTACATTGCATTGTTCTATCGCAACTTGTTTGTCTTCACGTAACACTATCGCGCGCATAAATATTCCTTTTTGTTGTTTTAAATTAGAGATTTATCTTTCATTACTGATGATATTTCATCAAGGCTTGCAGGGTCATCAATAGTTGAAGGCACCGTATAGCTTTGTCCATCGGCAATTTGGCGTAAGATTTTACGCAAAATCTTACCAGAACGCGTCTTTGGCAAACGATTCACGATTAACGCTTCTTTAAAGCAAGCGATGGGACCAATTTGTTTGACCATACTGGCTTTTAACTCAGTAAACAAGGTAGCTTCGTCGATCTCAACGCCGTCTTTTAAGATCACCAGTCCCACAGGGAGTTGACCTTTTAACTCATCTTTGACGCCAATCACAGAACACTCTGCGACGGCAGGGTGAGCGGCAACCACTTCTTCCATTTCACCAGTGCTCAAGCGATGTCCTGCAATATTGATGACATCATCGGTGCGTCCCATAATAAAGACATAGCCATCTTCATCGATATATCCACCATCGCCACTGCAATAGTAGCCAGGAAATTCAGTTAAATAGCTTTCTTTGAAGCGTTCAAAATTACCCCAGATTGATGGAAGGCAACTGGGTGGTAAAGGTAATTTTATCGCAATTGAGCCTTGGGTATTGGGTGGTAAAACATTGCCATCATCATCCAAAACTTCGACTTTAAAGCCAGGGGTTGGCAAGGTCGCCGAACCAGGTTTTGGCGCTTTGGCTTCTACCCCGAGTAAATTGCCACAGATCGCCCAGCCCGTTTCAGTTTGCCACCAGTGATCAATCACTGGCTTACCGGTTTTTTCGACTGTCCAATCATAAGTGGGTGGGTCTAGGCGTTCACCGGCCATGAAGATGTTTTTGAGAGCAGATAAATCGTAGTGTTCGATCAGTTTGCCATCTGGATCTTCTTTTTTGATGGCGCGAAATGCCGTCGGTGCAGCAAACAAAGTTGAAATTTTGTATTCTTCACACATACGCCAAAAACCACCCGCATCCGGTGTGCGGACTGGTTTTCCTTCGTATACGACCGTAGTGCATCCTTTTAAGAGTGGGCCATACACAATATATGAATGACCGACCACCCAACCCACATCCGATGCGGCCCAATAGACATCACCCGCTTCGACATTATAAATTGCTTTCATAGAATAAAATAATGCAGCCGCGTGACCGCCATTATCTCTGACCACACCCTTAGGGGTACCTGTAGTACCAGATGTGTACAGTATGTACAAAGGGTCTGTGCCATGCACAGGGACCGGTTCAGCTGGTGTTGCACTGGCTACGGCATCATTCCAATCAATATCTCGTGGGGCATTGATTTCTGCTGTGACTTGCTGACGTTGAAATACAATTACGCTATCGGGTTTGTGCGAAGCTTGGTCAATGGCGGCATCTACCAGTGGTTTGTACGGAATGATTTTACTGATTTCAATACCACAAGATGCGGTGACAATGACTTTGGGTGTTGCATCGTCAATGCGTACGGCTAATTCGTTTGGTGCGAAACCACCAAACACCACCGAATGAATGGCGCCTAATCGGGCTACGGCGAGCATGGCGATCACCGCTTCAGGGATCATCGGCATATAAATGACCACTCGGTCGCCTTTCGCTACGCCTTTTTCTGCTAATGCCCCAGCAAAGCTGGCTACTTTGTCTTGTAATTGCGCAAAAGTCAGCGTGTATTTGGTGTTAGAAACCGGGGAATCGAAGATAATGGCATTTTGTTCACCACGTCCAGAATTAACGTGATGATCGACCGCCATATAGCAAGTATTCATTACCCCATCGGCAAACCAGCGGTCCATGCCATTGTCGTCTTTAGACAGAATTCTAGTAGGTGCAGTGTACCAGGGTAATTGATTGGCTTGTTCAGCCCAAAATGTTTCAGGTGATTCAATGGAAGCAGTGTATTCAGTTTGATATGACATGGAGTGTAGGGTCCTTGTTATTTATGTGCATTATTCGTTAATCACATTATTTATACTGTAATGGAATTGTAAAAAATAGACTTCTCCGACTAAAGGAGGAGACACTTCTCTAGTCACTAACGATATTGCAATTGGATTCGTTACATTTTGATACAGCACAAATATTGCGCAGTTCATGCTTATCTTTATACTTAATTCTTGAATATAGTTGGTTTTATTAGGATGTAGCATGAATACCTCTTTTATCGAAATGTTTTTTACTGTCCCAGTGTTTGTTATCATTTTGGTGCTACTGGTCATCAAATTTTCGGTTAAGTTTGTCCCGCAAAATCGCGCATTCATCGTTGAACGTTTTGGTAAGTATCAATCAACCAGAGAGGCGGGGATCAATTTTCTAGTCCCGTTTATCGATCGCGTGGCAGCCGATCGCAGTCTAAAAGAACAGGCTGTCGATGTGCCTGAGCAATCGGCGATCACGCGAGATAACATTTCTTTGGCGGTTGATGGTGTGTTGTATTTCCGCGTATTGGATCCCAAAAAAGCCACGTATGGTGTTGAAGACTATGTGTTTGCCGTAACGCAGCTTGCGCAAACGACCATGCGTTCAGAAATTGGTAAAATTGAATTGGATAAAACATTTGAAGAGCGTGATATGCTTAATGCAAATATCGTGTCTTCTATCAATGAAGCGTCCAGTCCATGGGGCATTCAAGTGCTTCGTTATGAAATCAAAGACATCACCCCTCCAGCGTCAGTAATGGAAGCCATGGAAGCGCAGATGAAGGCGGAGCGGGTGAAACGCGCGCAAATCTTAGAGTCAGAAGGCGATAGACAGGCGGCGATTAACCGTGCTGAAGGTGACAAGCAAGCCATCGTTCTTGCAGCCGAAGCGGAACGTTCTGAACAAATATTGAAAGCAGAAGGTGAAGCTAAAGCCATTCTGGCCGTTGCCGAAGCGCAAGCGGCAGCACTAAAAATGATTGGAGAGCAGGCCAATACGGATGAAGGACAAAAAGCCATTCAATTGGATTTGGCAACCAAAGCCATTGA
>JALRKK010000078.1 GCA_023268935.1 Glaciecola sp. | reverse complement strand
AATTCCATTGTCAGCCGATGAATTATCTATGGTCAAATCGTTAATTCGCCAAGAGTTTATTTATCAAGATCCACTGCAACAGGCGAGCTAAGCAAGCTAAGAGACGCTGACAGTGACAGCAACTTATGATGTATTAATACCGCCGTTTAACTTTCGGGTGCAAACCGATATTGCCTTGGTGGAACAAAACCTCCATACCCTCTACGGGCAACAGGTGTTGCCTGAAGGATCTTTGCCGTTTATTGACTATCATGTTGCGGTTCGCCATGCGACAGGCTTGAGACGGTGGTTTCGGCCACAAGCCTCGTTTTTTTGTGACCAACATGAACCGCTTAAACCTTTGCATCTGAGCCAAGCGTTTGCCATGCTGGAATGGGGGATGAATTGGACCATTGCTGCGCATGAAGTACAGCATGTTATTGTGCACTCCGGGATCTTAGCCAAACACAATCAAGCCATTCTCTTCCCCGCACCTCCTGGATCGGGTAAGAGCACGATGTCGGCGTATTTGGCGTTCAATGGTTGGCGCTTGCTATCAGATGAAATGGCCATGATCGATCCTGAAACATTTGAAGCAATCCCTTTTGCTAGACCGATTTGCCTTAAAAATAAGAGCATTGATTTGGCGCAGTCGTGGTTTCCTGATGCGCCGTTTTCCACTGTTGCAAAAGATACTCATAAGGGAGATGTTATTCACTTATCAGCACCGCTTAACGAAAACGAACGTTTTGCGCCAGCGCGAATTAAAGGCATTGTGTTTCCTAAATACAATCCAGATATCACAGACATACAGATCACCCAACTCAACCAATCTCAAGCCATGCATGAACTTGCGGACAATGCATTCAATTTTTCATTAATGGCACATCGAGGCTTTAAGGCTTTAACGGGGGTGGTGGAGCAAGCGGACAGTTATCACATTGAATATCGGGATGCTGCTGACGTCAAGGCCTTTCTAGAACAAGAAGTATTAGAATATGTCTAAGCTTGGCCAACAAGAGTTAATCAGACTTTACGTCATGCCTCACACCGCACTGGAATATAATGAGACACAGTGGTCGGGTATCGTGCAGTTATTGCGTCATGAAAAACTCCTCGCTCGATACGGTCATCGCTTGGCCGATCATCACCTGTTAGAACAATTGCCCATATCTGTTCAGCATCATTTTAACAACGCAATGGATGTCACCACACGGCATATTCATCAAGTTCATCATACGGTTAAACTCATCCATCGTTTGTTGGGCGAGTCTTATCCGATGATTGTTTTAAAAGGCGCGGCGTATACATTGTTGGAGGATGTTGTCAGCCGAGGGCGCATTTACAGTGATATTGATATTTGGGTGCAACAATCCGATATTGCCGGCGCTGAACAGCAACTTAAGCTGACGGGATGGTTCAGTGATGAGATGGATGATTATGATGAGCGGTATTATCGAGAATGGGCCCATGAGATCCCGCCAATGTATCACGGTGGGAGTGGTGCGGTGCTGGATATGCATCATAACATTGTTCCTCCCGTGTCGGGTCGTGCTGTGGATGTGAGTTTTTTTATTCAACACATCGAAGTCACCGCTTCGGGGGTGAAAGTGTTATCACTACCAGCACGAACACTGCACAGCACCATTCATTTGTTATTTAATGAAGAATGTGAATACGCGTTGCGTGACCTGATTGATTTGGTATTGATGTTTGAGCAATTTTCATTGGATGATTGGGATGGTTATCTGGCGCTTGCTGAACAAACTGGGTTTGCTAGAGAAGGTGTCATGGCGATTGCATTATGTCAAAACATGTTGAATCTTTCGGTACCAGAGGCCATTGCAAAACAAGCTTCACCGATACAAAAGAAAGTCTCAACACGCGTGTTAGTCACTGTTTATCAACGCATTATGGCCAGCTCCCATCCATTAGTGGCGAGTCGCTTAAGTAAAGTATGTGAAAGATTCATTTGGTTAAGAGGACATTACTTAAAAATGCCCTGGACATTGTTGCTGTATCATATAATGATGAAAGCCTACCGAAGCACAGCTCAAATAGTGCTGGGTAGACATATCTTTACCAAAACAGATCCAGAGTTATTGGGACCTCTTAAGACGGGACAGGATGTAAAATGATCGCACAAGATGCAAAAGGAGATGCATAGATGAAAATATTAGTCACAGGCGCTGCGGGTTTTATTGGTGCACATGTTGTGCGAGCATTATTAGAGCGCGGTGATCAGGTTGTGGGGGTAGATAACCTGAATGACTATTATGATCCGCAACTAAAATATGACCGACTTGAGTGGATCAACTCACATCCCAATGGCAATCAGTTTGCCTTTCATAAACTCGATGTGTCCGACCGCGATAGTCTGTCGTCTCTTTTTGCTGTTGAGCAATTTGAGCGAGTGATCCACCTTGCCGCGCAAGCAGGTGTACGTTACTCAATTGACAATCCACATGCGTATATTGACAGTAATATCGTAGGGTTTATGAATATTCTGGAAGGATGTCGACACCACCAAGTACAGCACCTTGTGTATGCATCATCCAGTTCGGTTTACGGGGCGAACGAGTCTATGCCGTTTTCGGTCTCGGATAATGTGGATCATCCAGTTTCTTTATATGCAGCAAGCAAAAAAGCCAATGAATTGATGGCGCATACCTATAGTCATTTGTTCGGGTTACCTACCACAGGACTGCGCTTTTTTACCGTTTATGGCCCATGGGGACGTCCTGATATGGCCCCTATAAAGTTTGCTAAAGCCATCTTGGCTGATGCACCAATCAAGGTATATAACTATGGTAATCATCGCCGAGACTTTACGTATATCGACGATATCGTTAACGGCGTTGTGCGCATATGTGATCATATCGCTACACCTGATCCTGATTGGCAAGGAGATGCACCAAAACCGGCTTCATCCAAAGCACCTTGGCGCGTCTACAACATTGGTGCTCAAACCCCAGTGCACTTATTGAGTTTCATCGAAACTCTGGAACACGCTCTTGGCAAAACAGCCGACAAACAAATGCTACCCATGCAACCAGGCGATGTACAAGATACGTATGCGGACGTTGAAGCGTTAGTGAACGCAGTGGATTATCGTCCAGCTGTCGGTGTCGAAGAGGGCGTGGCTCGCTTTATCCAATGGTATCGTAACTATCACAGTGATAAAGGCTAGCTGTTTAAAGAGTGGGCGTACGACACCAGTTTTCTGGGTAAATGCTCTTTGACGGTTGAGTAACCCAGTTCAAATAAACGATGTTTATTTTCTGGAGTTAAATTAAAATCCACTGAGGATATGTCACCCGTATCCACCACGATCGTTCGATTCCAATAGTCTTGATGGACATATTCTCGAGATAACACATCCATAAAGGTGCGTACCAACAGAGTGATGTAGGTAGGTAATTTGAATAGTTTTTTATGTGTATCTTCGCGGCTGTATTTTTTGCCCTGCAAACGAAAGCATACCGATGGTGTGCCATCTCCCTGCCAGTTTTGAAACAGCGCATCTTCTGCCAAAATTGCACCGTCTACCAGAATATGATCTTTGTATTGTTTGAAAGAGAAGACCAAAGGGATGGACATGGAGTAGCGAACCGCTTCAGCAATGGGCATATCAGGTGTGTTACTGGCATTAAAAATAACGGGACCTCCTCCATTCACATCGGTAGCCAAGATATTCAGTAGCGTTGGACACTGTGCAAACGTCAAGCCCTTGAGATAACCATTTAACCAATATTCAAAACGATCCCCCGAGCTCAGACCTCCTTCGGTTAACAAACGCCACCAAGAACCCTCTCGAAACTGATTAAAATCGGTATCTGCCGCTAATTGCTCCATGTCGTCTACATTGTATCCGGCGCAATACAGCGCCGCGATGATGCTACCACCTGATACCCCTACGACTTGATCAAAATGGATATCCAAGTCGTGCAATGCTTTGATGATACCAATATGCGCGGATAGACGTGTCCCGCCTCCTGAAAAAATAGGTACGATGGAATGGTGTGATTTAGCGCACATAAAAAAGCCCAAGCTAACAAAGATAATATTAGCTTAGGCAAGGTTGGTACGTTTTACGAATTTGCCTCTTAACTAAGCAATCTTCGGTTTATCCAAATTGTAATGCTTTCATCTCACGACGACGTGCATGCAATAATGGTTCAGTATAACCGCTTGGTTGAACAGTACCCAAGATAATCAAATCGCGTGCAGCTTGATAGCCGATAGAGTTCGCTAGATCCGGACACATTGGGATATAGTCTGCGTCGTTGGCATTCTGCTCATCTACCAGTTGTGCCATACGTGCCATGGTTTCATCCACTTGTTCTAACGATACGAGTTTATGTTCCAGCCAGTTAGCAATATGTTGAGCGGAAATACGAAGGGTTGCACGGTCTTCCATCAAGCCAACATTATTGATGTCAGGAACTTTTGAACAGCCTACGCCTTGATGTACCCAGCGAACAACATATCCAAGGATCCCTTGAATGTTATTGTCGAGTTCACGTTGGATTTCATCCGCACTTAAGGTACGGCCAGGTTCCATTAACGGAATATCAAGGATGGTGTCAATGCCGTCAAAACTTTCGGCTTTCATTTGCTCTTGTAAAGCAAACACATTGATTTGATGATAATGCAGAGCGTGTAAGGTGGCTGCCGTGGGTGATGGTACCCATGCCGTGTTCGCCCCAGCTTGTGGGTGACCAATTTTGGCTTCCATCATATTGGCCATTTGATCAGGGATCGGCCACATGCCTTTACCAATTTGCGCTTTACCAGACATTTCACATGCTAGACCTGTAGTGACGTTGGCTTTTTCGTATGCACCAATCCAAGGACGTTGCTTGAGTTCGCCTTTTGGCGCAAAGGCGCCGGCTTTCATTGACGTGTGAATTTCATCACCGGTACGGTCTAAGAAACCCGTATTGATGAAAACCGTACGGAAACGCGCTGCAGCAATACAAGCTTGTAAATTAACAGAGGTACGACGCTCTTCGTCCATGATGCCGATTTTGAGCGTATAGCGCTCAAGACCTAGTGCATCTTCGATCGCGTCGAATAAGTCATTCGCGAATGCGACTTCTTCAGGTCCATGCATTTTCGGTTTTACGATGTAAATGCTATTTTCTTTTGAATTTTGGAAAGGAGAGTTGCCTTTGAGGTCATGCATACCGATCAAAGAAGTGATCATTCCATCCATAATACCTTCTGGGATGGGCTGGTCGTTGAATAAAATGGCATCATTTGTCATCAAGTGACCCACGTTACGCACAAACATGAGGCTGCGTCCAGAAAGCGTCAAGTTGCCACTATCAAAGGTGGTGTAGATGCGATCTGCTTGCATCTTACGTGTGATGGTCTTGCCATTTTTGTTCATTTCGATAGATAGACTACCTTGCATCAGCCCTAACCAGTTTTGGTATACCAGCGTTTTGTCTTCGGCGTCGACGGCTGCAACAGAATCTTCACAATCCATGATGGTCGTCAGCGCAGATTCAATCACTATGTCTTTGATACTGGCAGGATCTGCGTCGGCAATAGGATGGTCGGTAGCAAACTGTAACTCAACATGTAAACCGTTATTGCGCAGTAAGATTGCACTTGGGTTGGTCAAGCTGCCTTGATATCCAACTACTTGTTGTGGTTGTTGCAAGCTGGTGCTCGAGCCGTCTTTAAGGGTTATCGCCAACTGCCCTTCTGCAATAGTATAAGCGGTTGCATCTGAGTGCGAGCCAGTTTCCAATGGTGCAATAGTATCAAGGTATTGACGAGCTTGAGCAATGACCTTTTGACCGCGTGTGGCATTGTAGCCATTGGTTTTTTCTGCACCATCGTCTTCACTGATGACATCCGTGCCGTAAAGTGCATCATACAAGCTACCCCAACGCGCATTTACTGCGTTCAAAGCGTAGCGAGCATTATTAATTGGGACAACCAGCTGAGGACCGGCAAGGGTGGCAATTTCAGCATCGACATTAGCCGTTTCAACACGACTTTCTGCTAGGGTGTCAACAAGATAACCGATTTCTTGTAAAAACGCTTTGTACTGATCAAAATCCGCCTCAGGCTGACCAACGTGAAAACCATCTATTTGAGCTTGCAGTTGGTCGCGCTTTTCTAATAAAGCCTGATTGCGTGGCACGAAGGTTTCGAGGATCTGTTCGAATTTCGTCCAAAAATGAGCAAAGTCTACGCCGGTGTTGGCGATGGCTTGTTGTTCGATAAATTGGTCGAGTTCGTTTGCTACGGACAATTTGCCGCGGCGGATATATTGCGTCATATTCTGACTCCGGTAGTGGTACTTGCTTTCACATTAATTATAAAGCAACACCTTATATTCTTAACATTATAACAATGATGTTAAATATTCATATTGTGAATGTTTTTTAATGATTTGCCATATTATCGGCAACATCTGCAATTAAACGTCTCAACCACATATGACCTGCGTCATGATGAAGTAGTGCGCTCCATGCCATTTTTAGTGCAATTGGCGGAATATCAAATGGCGGTGCAGTAATTTCAAGTTCTGGATCATCCGCGTAAATACGAGCGGCGCGAGAAGGTAATGTGGCAATCAGGTTTTGTGTTTTTGCCAACTGAAGCGCTGCGTGATAGTGGCGAGTAAACACTCTGATATTGCGTTTTTTGCCTAATTTAGTCAATTCGGCATCGACCCATCCGAGTTTTTGCACTTCATTGGGATCAATCCCCACACCAATCCCAAATCCGGTCTTACTCACCCAGATGTGTTTAGCTTTTAGATAACTATCGAGATTGAACTTGCTGGCGATATCATTATTTTTGGCGAATACGCATGAAAAATTATCATACCAGATCACTTTTTGATGGAATGATAGGGGTAAGTCATCGAAGCGGTTTATTGCCATATCAACGCGACCTTGCTCGACATCATGGAACGTCACGTCCGATGGCGTAATCAAATCCAGCGTGATATGAGGCGCTTGTTCGTTGATGGTATCAATCAGTTCGAGTAACAAAGTGGATTCGGCGTAATCGGAGGTCATGATGCGGAAAGTACGGGTAGACGTTTCAGGATCAAAATCGGTTTCTGGTTGAATCGAGGTTTCTAGCTGACTGAGTACATCTCGAATAACCGGTCTGAGTTCTAACGCGCGTTTGGTCGGTGTCATGCCCTCACTCGTGCGCACGAGTAATGGATCTTTAAAAAGGTCACGTAGACGTTTTAAACCATTACTCATGGCCGGTTGTGTAATACTGAGCTGGTTTGCTGCTTTGGTTACACTTCCCTCTCTTAGTAACACGTCTAAATAAACTAAGAGATTGAGATCAATCTTGGAAATGTTCATGGTTACGCCTTCTTACTTGCTTAAAATCATTATATAAACTGCCATGCGCTTTGCGATACGCTATTAGTCTAATGAATGAAAGGCGATGTTTATATTTTTAAAATCTATAAAAAAGCCCAGTAAAACTGGGCTTTGTGTAGGGTACTAATTCAGTACAAACAATCTAATCAATTAGTCGAACTGATTCATTGTGTTGTCGTCACCAGACGCTTTAAGCGCTTGGTCACCTGAGAAGTATTCTTTGTGCGTATCACCTAGGTCAGAACCAGCCATTGCTTGGTGCTTAACACACGCTAGACCTTGACGGATTTCTTGACGCTGAACACCGCGAACGTATGCCAACATACCTTCGTCACCGAAGTAACCTTTTGCAAGGTTGTCAGTAGACAATGCGGCAGT
>JALRKK010000057.1 GCA_023268935.1 Glaciecola sp. | reverse complement strand
CCGCAGAAGTGGAATTTTCTGATATATACGAAGCGCATTTTGGCGATAATGAACAGCTATTTTGGTACCGTGGTGACAAGAATAACCACAGTAAAATCAAGCAATTACGAAAAGGAGAATTTCCGCCAGACGTTGAAGCGGATTTGCATGGTTTGACCCAACAACAAGCGAAGCAAGTCCTCATTGAACTACTGTATGACGCCAAACAGCATAACGAATTGTGCGTGGCCATTATGCACGGTCACGGCCAAGGTATTCTGAAACAAAAAATTCCACATTACCTAGTACAGCATCCCGATATCATTGGATTCTGCCAAGCCCCCAAACAGTATGGTGGCTCGGCGTGCATATTAGTGCTAATGGATATTCCAGATGAATGGGTCAGACGTTGATTATTTACTCTCATCTGCAGAGTTGTGAATGAACATGTACGCATAGTACAAACACATTACTACCACGATAAAAATTCCTAATACAGAACCCCAAGCCACTGGATCTGTCAGTAATAAATCAATCATAAATCACCTCAAAAAATAAACTATCTAAGGTAATTTTAAATGCCGGTGGCAAAGGTGGGATGATCTAGATCAAATGCCAGAACTGCTCGTAATGGGACGGAGTGTTAACGTTGATCCGGATCAAATAATTAGGTGAATAAACGCATGAACCAGTTTCTTGATAACTCGTCTTCACAAGTTTTGAGTTGCGCACTGTAACGACTCGCTCGCTCTTTTACCCGTTTTGCAACCTTCTTTAACCAAGGTTTTTTTTCATAAGTCTGACGGCGATAGCCTCCCCAGCCCTCGTGATAATTCAGATACTGAGCGTATGCATCCCACTTTGAGACCCCGTTCACTTTTTGACTTTTGCTAATAAACCACCCCATAAAATCAATGGCGTCTGCAAAATCATCCCGATCAGCCCCTGAATTACCCGTTTCACGAATATAATCTTGCCATGTTGGTGTCTTGGCTTGAGAATATCCATATGCTGAAGAGACTCTTCCCCAAGGAATCACCCATAAAATATAATCCTTGGGCGGTTTGGCGTCGGCGCGAAAGGAACTTTCCTGATACATCATCGCCATAGGTATGTGGATCGGCACGCCATAACTGTCTCGCATTTGCGCAGCAGCATCGTACCAATCATCTTTTTCAACAAATATCTCACATAAATTTTCTGCGTTTTGGGGTGGAGACGCTGTACAGCCCAGTATTAATAAGGGAAAGAATAAAATTAATACTTTTTTAAATAATTTTTGAACTTTCATCAAAACAGCCACTCTATTAATACGTAGTATGTGTTTTCCCTGGAACATTCCTGCCTGGCTTCGGTCAGGCTTTTTTTTGTCCGTTAATTATATTGAAAATATTGCGTCAAAAACTCGCTAAATTCGCAACTATCTGCAGCTTCAATTTTTCTTTGAGCGTCTATCGATTCTCTGCCCATTCTCACAAAATACTCTGTATCGTATATTTGGAACTCGTGTGTGGCAAAGTGCTCCTTATGCTCTTCAGCAAGTTGCAAACCGTAGCGAGCATTATCAATATCAGATGCCAACAGGGTATTCAATAAAATACCTGACGGCGTCTTATCTGGTGACAGAATTTTGGACTCCTGAGCCATTATCCCTTCCATGTAAGCACTCGCAGCATGTTGCTTATCTAAAATTTCCGCAATTCCTTTTAAGTCATCGCTTATTGCAAGCGCCCAGTCATGTAAGGAGATTTGATCAGTCTCTTTTTCCAATAACAAACCCGGTTCCCTTCCACGCAACACAGAGCGCTTCAAATTACGGTCGGTTTGCTCGTATTCTTCAGCACTCATATCAGCACTTGGCAATAACAAACAGTAGAGCAAAAAACAGTCTAACCAGTGTATTTGATGTTCATTCACGCCAACTGGAGAGAACGGATCAATATCGAGCGCACGTACTTCAATATATTCAATACCGCGCTTGTCCAACGCAGTTGAAGGCTTTTCACCCGATTGGGTAATTTGTTTAGGTCTGATCGGTGAATATAACTCATTTTCAATTTGCAGCACATTATTGTTGAGCTGATGATACACACCATCCTCTCCAGATTTGATTTGAGCATATTTTGGCGAAGGCGTTTTAATCGCTGTGCGCAAATCAGATATATATTGGGTTAATGAGTTATATGAAATATTCAAACTATCTTGAGCAGAATTCGTGTACCCCAAATCCGACATTCGCAACGAAGTGGCATAAGGTAAATATATGGTTCCTTTACCCAGCTTCTTGAACTCATAGGGCGTTTCTCTACCTTGCAAAAAAGACTGGCATATTGCCGGTGACGCACCAAACAAATAAGGAATAATCCAGCACAAACGACGATAATTGCGAATCAAATGCAAATACCCTTTTGATATTGAATCCTGTGCAAAAGGTAAGTTATTTTGCTCGCACCATAACTGCCAAAATTCCGATGGCAAGGAAAAATTAAAGTGCACACCAGAGATAACTTGCATCATAGAGCCATAACGATGCTTCAAGCCGACTCGATAAGTGTGTTTCATTTTACCCACATTAGAAGTACCGTATTCAGCGAGTTTTATATCGTCTTCAGTGCCGACAAAACACGGCATCGATAGAGGCCATAAACGTTCTTGCCCAATTTGTCCTAACGTGAATTTGTGGATATCAGCAAGTTGTTTTAATGAGGTGTTAATATCACTCGTTGGTGGTGTAATGAACTCGAGTAAACTTTCGGCAAAATCAGTGGTTATATGCGCATGAGTTAATGCGGAACCCAACTCTTTAGCATGTGTTTTTTGAGACAATTTGCCTTCGCGGGTCACACGTAGGCACTCCCTCTCGATGCCCCTTTGTATCAGTCTTGAAGTGTGCGCGATTGCCGGCTGGCTAAACCATGTTAAATTATCAATAAAAGTGCGTTCATGTGAGTGCAATTTAGGTCTTCCCTAAGTGCTGTTATAACGTTGTGTAATGCAGTGATCATAACAAAAGAATGAAAGAATCGCTTGATCTTATTTCGCATTTCTATGATTCTATTCTAAGATTAACTTATCATCTCTAATTTGTAGTTTTGACATGGAATTTTTTAATTCAGAATTTGCGCACCAACAGCTCAGTGGCAATCATGACATTTTATGCCGGCTTTTAACTAAATTTATCGACGATTATCAAAATGCGGAGTCCGAAATCAAAGAAATGATTGCGGCGCAAAACTATACTTCTGCACATCTGATGATTCACACATTGAAAGGTGTTTCAGGTAACCTTGGGCTGGAGCGTTTACACCAGTTTTGCAAACAATCAGAACCACTTGCTCGGGACGAGCACTTGCGCTCTGATGATGTCAATGAGTTATCTAATCTCATTGCTGAGACCGCAAAACATATCAACCTTTACATCAATGAAACGGCTCATAACAAGGTAGTTGGACATGTGCCCAAACATCCTGCAGCTGAACCCAAAGCAGTATTATATGAGTTCATTACCAAAAACCAATTCATTCCATTTGAAAAACTAGAGCATTTGCTTAATTCATTACATGCAGAAGAAGAAGACATTCAAGAGCTCCGTGCATCTATACAGATCTTGGACTATGAAAAAGCGCTTGCTATAATGGAAAAAATTTGACATTTCTTCGAACCTATTGTGCTCAATGTACTGCTCGATCATTCAGACTTTGTTGTTCTAAACAAGCCTCCTTCAATAACGATGCACAGGAGTTCTAACTCACCTAACCCTGCGTTATACAATTGTTCAGACCTTCCTCAGGAGTGGCATTTAGTCCATCGTCTTGATGATGAGACCAGTGGCTGCCTTATCTTGGCTAAACACTCTGAGGCGGCGGCAATATTTGACAATTTATTTTCAACCAAATCGATACAAAAGACATACCTTGCGATTTCCACATGTAAAGGCAAACGTAAAATGGGCTGGGTCAAAGGCGATATGTACAATCGCAGGGACGGATTGTGGTTGCTCAAAAATTCTCAAAACAATCCGGCAATAAGTTATTTTGTGCGCAAACCAGGACCTGCGGGGACAAGGGCATTTTGGGTGCAACCTTATACAGGAAAAACGCATCAAATCAGAGCCGCATTAAAAAGCAATGGAGCGAGCATTTTAGGTGATACTCACTATGGCGGTGAGGACTCTGACAGGATGTACCTGCACGCTTATGCAGTCGCGTTTTCTTGGGGTGGTGTTGAATATAACATTACGGCTCCAATGCAATACGGAAACCAGTTTTTAGTAATGGACAATACTTTCTGGCAACAACAATTTGAGGAAGTGGCTAAACTATGGCCAAAACGAGTAAAATAAACCTAATTGGACAAGGCTGCATAAGCAGTTTAATCGCGACACGCTGCTGTAAGGAAAAGTTGCGATATACTCAATTTGCTCGGACACCTGAGACGCTTTCCGTTCACCATCTTACTTATGGCAAGCTCAATTTACCCACACCCAAACAACTCAATCATGACATTCGATTAAAAGACATTGTGGTTTTACCATTGAAAGCGTATGTCATCCCAAGCGTTTTACAGCAATTACAGACAGTTATCGAGCCCTCTTGTTGCATTGTGTTACTGCACAATGGTCTTGGCACAATCGAAATGGCTAAACAGCTTTATCCAACTAACCACATCATTGCGGCCATTACAAATACTGCTGCATATCGTTCTCATCATACGGTCATACACACTGGACATGGCAATACCTTCTTTGGCACCGTGCAAAGAGGAAACACCAGCACAGAGACCATCAAGCAACATTACGCAACACTCGAACAAGCATTGTATCACGCACAAATGCACGAAGACATTATGCCAGCTCTGTGGACGAAACTTGCGGTTAATGCGGTCATTAATCCGTTAACAGCCATCCATGATCTGCAAAATGGTGGGTTATCAGCACCGAGTTATAAGAAACTCATCAATCAAATCTTGAACGAGATATTAATTCTCGCAAAAGCCAAAGATATTAACATTGACCATTCGACAGTGTTGAATACCTATATAAATTGGCCAGAGCAGTGGAGGATTCCAAAGAATGTGGACAACTAAAAGTTACCCACAGCAAGAGCTCTTTTAGTCTACCTTATTCGCTAACTGACCACATGCAGCATCTATATCCTGACCGCGCGAATGGCGAATGGTGGCTATAATGCCTTTTGATTCTAAAATCTCTTTGTACATATCCACCGCCTCTTGTGAAGCCTGAGTATATGGGCCATTGTCGATGGGGTTGTATTGAATAATATTC
>JALRKK010000046.1 GCA_023268935.1 Glaciecola sp. | reverse complement strand
TCAAATAATCCTGCGCGCACTTTTACACGTAAGATTCGACGAACCGCATCATCCACTCGTGACATTGGAATAATGCCATCGTTGATTTGTTGTAAAGTATTGGTCCACAGGGCCTTCCATGACAGGGTTGGCGCCATAAAGATATCAAGACCAGCATTAATGGCCTGTGGGCAGCTTTCATTTGAACAATCAGCTACTTGACCGTGGCCATTCCAATCGCCTACCACAAAACCGTCAAAGCCCATGCGATCCTTGAGTACTTCGGTTAATAGGTAGTGATCACCGTGGATTTTTTTGCCATTCCAGCGGTTGAATGAAGCCATGACCGATTGTGAACCCGCAGTCAGTCCACCGACATAACCTTGCGCGTGAATGTTAAACAGAGTCTCATCATCCACCACGGTATTTCCTTGATCGACACCATCGGTCGTACCGCCATCGCCCACAAAGTGCTTAACGGTACTGATCACAGTGCCTTCACCCATAAAATTATCACCAGCATGACCTTGAAGGCCTTTCACGATAGCTTCAGAATAATTGCGCACAATGTCAGGGTGTTCAGAGTAACCTTCATAAGTTCGACCCCAGCGGTCATTGCGCACGGTCGCAACGGTAGGTGCAAAGATCCAGTCAATACCGGTCACTAACACTTCGGTCGCTGTGACTTTGGCAATGCGCTCAATCAGGTCAGGATCGTTAGCGGCACCTAGCCCTATATTATGAGGAAATAGAGTGGCTCCAATCACGTTATTATGACCGTGGACGGCATCCGTCCCCCACATTGTTGGGATAGTAGACCCATCTAGAGAATCATCAATCGAGGCTTGATACATGGCTTCAGCAAGATCAATCCACTCTTGTGCAGTCGCTTGTTTATTGGCATTGGGGTAAGAACCCCCACCATTGAGAAATGAACCAAAACCATACTGACGCATTTCTTCTACGGTCACATCACGGATTTCAGGTTGGATCATCTGTGCCAGTTTTTGCTCTACGGTCATAGTGGCCAAAATAGACTCTACTTTAGCTTCAACCTCAGGATCTTTTTTGACACTAATATCGAGGACTGGCCATACCGGATGGGCACCGGAAGTGGAATCTGTCATATCTGTCGTACTCTCTTTTTCCGGTTGGGCTGTCCCACAACCGCTTAATACACCCGCCATAGCCATAGCAATTAATGAGTGTTTGAATTGCATTGTTTTATCCCTCTTGTCCAACTGGTTTATGGCCTTTATAGCCGTAATACACAATAAATCCGTAGCACAGCATTGGCAGTACGAATGAGATTTGTAAGCTAAATGTATCCGCTAAGAAACCTTGTAATAAGGGAACAATCGCACCACCGACGATTGCTAAACACAAAATACCTGAGCCTTGTGCAGTGTGTTTGCCTAGACCTTGTAACGCTAAGGAGAAAATAGTCGGGAACATAATGGAATTGAAAAGGCCAACACCTAAAATGGCCCAAACCGCGACCATACCGGTACTGTTTACAGAAAGGATGATTAATAAAATGGCCACGCAGGCGTTAAAGGCAAGCACTTTGCCTGCTGCAACGTATTGCATTACGGCAGCGCCGATAAAGCGACCGACCATTGCACCACCCCAATAGTAAGCGATGTATTTGGACGCAGTGGCTGCGTCAAAACCGGCAATCTCAGGTTGTGCCATGTAATTGACTAAAAAGGAGCCGATAGCGACTTCCGCACCAACGTATAAGAAAATGCAGATTGCGCCAAAAACAAGGTGACGATGCTGCCAAGCTGAACCGCTAATACTGTCTGTATCAGTGCCTTCAGTCGCAGTAATAGTGGGTAATTTTAACACTGCGAAAATGACCGCAAGAACTAACAGCGCGGCTGCAAGGATAAGATAAGGCAGTTTGACTGCTGCAGCATCGGTTGCAGTATGCTCACCACCCGCACCAAAGATCAAAAAGGCACCAAAGAAAGGCGCGATTGTGGTACCAAATGAGTTAAATGCTTGAGTCAGTGTTAAACGAGATGATGCTGTCTCTGCCGGACCTAATACCGTAACATAAGGGTTCGCTGAGACTTGCAAAATGGTGATGCCAGACGCCAACACAAATAATGCAAATAAGAAAATCCCGTAAACACTCATTGCAGCAGCGGGGTAGAATAAGACGCAACCAAGACAGGCGACGGACAGACCTACGACAATGCCTTTTTGATAGCCGATTTTGCCGACGAGTTTGCCCGCGGGCAAGGAAACCAAAAAGTAGGCGCTGAAGAAGCAGAACTGGATCAGCATGGCTTGCGTGAAGCTCAGTTCAAATGCACCCTTTAAGGCAGGGATCAATATGTCATTCAGACACGTGATGAACCCCCACATGAAAAATAAAGAGGTTAACGCAATCAATGCGAAACGATATGTTTGATTACTCGGTTGTGCGGTAACCGACGGTCCTGGCGCTGAAGATGCCATAAATAACTCCTGAGACTTGATTTTTTATGCTTTAAACATTACATTAACAAATGTAAGCGCTTTCATTATAACAATAAAGTGTTACATGTACACAATATAAATTCAATGAATGTATGCAATTAATCATAAAAAGAGCATGCATCCACAAGCAAGATTGTAAAAAAAATGAAAAAACTGATTTTGCCCGATGCAATTCAAGCAAAAGGCGACGACTTTATCTTTGGGGTTGCTACCTCCAGCTTTCAGATTGAAGGGGCTCGAGAACTCCGTCTTGACTGCATTTGGGATACTTTTTGCACGCAGCAAGGGACCATATCCGATCACAGCAACGGTGATGTGGCCTGTGACCATCATTCTCGGTGGGAACAAGATCTACAAATGCTGCTTGAATTAGGGGTTGATGCTTATCGCTTTTCTATTGCATGGCCACGTGTCATTGATATCGACGGTGCATTGAATGAAACCGGGATTCGGTTTTATGAACACATTCTCAACTTTTTGAAACAGCACAATAAACAAGCCTTTATTACCCTGTACCATTGGGATTTACCACAACACCTAGAAAATGGAGGGGGATGGCTGTCCCGAGAAACGGCTGATGCGTTTGCTGACTATGTTGCTCTGGTCGTGCAACGTTTAGGGGATAAAGCAGATGCATACATTACCTTGAATGAGCCTTTCTGTTCAGGATACCTTGGCTATGAAGTTGGTGTGCATGCGCCTGGGCAAAAAAGCCCAAAAGCGGGGCGTCAGGCAAACCATGTTTTGTTGTTGGCGCATGGGTTGGCCATGCAAAAAATACGACAGTATGCGCCCAGTGTGCCGGCAGGCATCGTCTTAAATATTCATCCAAGTTATCCGGACAGTGCTTCGTCAGCGGATCAGAAAGCAGCACAAATGGCCAGTGATTACCTATTTCATTGGTATCTTACGCCCATTCTAACTGGATCATACCCAGATTTGTTAGAGGATTTACCCGATGACATCCAGCCAGAGATTGCTACCGGCGATATGGCTATTATCAGTGAAAAGATAGATTTTTTAGGGTTGAATTATTACACGCGTGCGGTCTACCGCAGTACGAACTGCGGCTGGTTTGAGGAAGTCGAACGCAATGATTATCCAAAAACAGAAATGGGCTGGGAAATCACGCCTCATGCGTTTACGGACTTATTAATTGGACTGCATCAACGTTATGACCTGCCCCCTATTTACATTACTGAAAATGGTGCGGCAATGGACGACCGGCTAGAATCAGGTCGGGTTGTGGATGCGCAGCGGATTGATTATTTTCAAACACATTTAAATGCGCTGGCTCAGGCAATGGACGCAGGGGTTGATATCCGTGGGTACTTCGCCTGGAGTTTAATGGATAATTTTGAATGGGCATTGGGTTACAGCAAACGGTTCGGCATTGTGTACGTCGATTACGATACGCAAGAACGCATACTAAAAGATAGCGCACTTGCTTATCGAGATATGTTATATTCCCGTCAGTTGTATCGATAGACCGAGTAAAGTATGGCCAATATTTATCAAGTAGCTGAACGTGCGGGTGTGTCATTAGCCACCGTTTCTCGAGTGATAAATGGCAAAGCAAAAGTCGCGGAACGCACCAAACTACGTGTTGAACAAGCAATGAGTGAACTCGGTTATCGACCAAATTCCATTGCTCAATCGTTGGCCTCGGCAACGTCTAATCGAGTCGGTATTTTGGTGTCTGTCTTAGACGGCCCGTTCTTTAGTAACATGCTGGCTTCAATCGAAACGACTTTGCGTGACGCAGGTAAGCACGTTATTATTACCGCAGGTCACAGTGACGAAGTGAAAGAAAAAGAAGCCATCGAATTTTTAATCAGTTGTCGTTGTGATGCACTCATTTTGTGTATTGACTCCATTTCGGATGATTACCTTGTCGACTTATCCAAGCGCAATGTGCAATTTGCCGTAATCAACCATCAAATACCACAAATCGCCGATCGCTGTTTTATTGTTGATAACGAACAAGGTGGTTATTTGGCCACCAAATCAGCGATCGAAAAGGGCCACAAGCAAATTGGTTATATTAGCGGACCGACCTACAAAGAAGATGCTCGATTACGCTTGCGTGGTCATCAACGTGCTTTGCAGGAAGCTGGGATAAAATTTGATCCTGACTACGTTTATTGCGGTGATTACCACGACAGTTCAGGTGAAGCCGGTTTTGCCTATCTGCATTCTCTGGAAAAAGCTTGCACCGCGATTGTGTGTGGTAATGATGATATGGCAACTGGGGTTATTTTTGCTGCGCGTCGAGCAGGTATTGATATGCCACAACAGCTGTCGGTGATCGGTTTTGACGATCTGATTTTTGCACGATATACCTATCCTTCACTCACCTCTATAGAAAACCCCATTTCGGATATGGGCACGATGGCAGCTTATTGGATACTGCAAACGGTGTACAAACAACGTGTTGGCAAAGTGATTGAAAATATGTTTGAAGCTAAGATGGTTGTCAGAGACTCGCTAAGTGAACCTATTTATCATCAATCTGTTTGAAGGATTGTTAACAAATCGCCACTGCTTTTCGCTCGAATATTGACCGGTGTAGTCGATATATACGTCCAGAGTGTTAATATTTTTAACATGAATGTTATGAATTATTGTCATAAATAAAACGGAATAATAAAAATAAAGTTTTATTTATCAATAGTTTAAATATATTGATTCGATTTAAACTCCCCTATCTTAAACACGTTGTCAGTCAACATACCCAACCCATTCGATAACAAATTTTCGGTTTGCGACTAAGGTTTTATATCAAATTATTAACAAATCTATAAACTTTTTAACTGGCGATGGATGTCATGTTCATGGTTGAACAAACGTTTAGCTTATACATCAGGTCCATCAAATTTAACTTAATAGTCGATGTGGTCACTATGGCCGCAGATGACGATTTGGGAGAACTCTGTGGAGAATCAAAGCACTTACTGGCAAGAGAACCTTCGCGTAATCAAGATCTGCTTGGTCATTTGGTTTGTAGTTTCTTTCGGCTTTGGCTTAATTTTAGTTGAACCGTTGAATGCAATCCGTTTGGGTGGTTATAAGTTAGGTTTCTGGTTTGCACAACAAGGTTCAATTTATACCTTCTTAGCCCTTATCTTCTGGTATGGCAAGAAAATGAATGATCTAGATAAAAAATATGACGTGGAGAATTCGTAATGGATGAGTTAAAGATTTATACATACATTGCCGTATTCGGCACGTTTGGCTTGTATTTCGCAATCGCTATTTGGGCGCGTGCGGGATCAACTGCTGACTTCTATGCTGCTGGTGGTGGTGTTACTCCATTCCAAAACGGTATGGCAATCGGCGCGGACTGGATGTCAGCTGCATCGTTTATTTCGATGGCTGGTCTAATTGCCTTCTTAGGTTACGGTGGTTCTGTATTCCTAATGGGTTGGACAGGTGGTTATGTACTACTAGCTATGTGTCTAGCTCCTTATATGCGTAAGCACGGTAAGTTTACGGTTCCTGAGTTCATTGGTGACCGTTTCTACTCACGTACTGCACGTATCGTAACTATCGTATGTTTGATTGTTGCATCAGTTACTTACATCATCGGTCAGATGAAAGGTGTTGGTGTTGCGTTCTCTCGCTTCCTAGAAGTTGAATACGATACAGGTCTATACATTGGTATGGCGGTTGTATTTGTATACGCTGTATTAGGTGGTATGAAAGGTATTACTTACACTCAGATCGCTCAGTACATTGTATTGATTACTGCATACACAATTCCAGCTATCTTCATCTCGTTCCAGTTAACGGGTAACCCAATTCCACAATTAGGTCTTGGTTCTACGTTAGCGGACGGAAGTGGTGTTTATCTTCTTGATAAGCTTGATATGGTTGTAACTGACCTTGGCTTCAAAGAATATACAACTGCGACGCTTGGTAGCTCATTGAACATGTTTGCATACACGCTTTCATTAATGATTGGTACTGCAGGTCTACCTCACGTTATCATGCGCTTCTTTACGGTTCCTTCAGTACAAGCTGCACGTTCTTCTGCAGGTTATGCGTTAGTATTCATCGCGTTACTATACACAGTAGCTCCTGCTGTTGGCGCAATGGCTCGCTTTAACCTAATGAACACGATTGAACCTGCTCCAGGTCAAAACCTTGAGTATGAGCAACGTCCTCAGTGGTTCAAAGATTGGGAACGCACAGGTCTATTGGCATTCGAAGATAAGAATGGCGATGGCAAAATCCAATACACAGCAGATAAAGCAACTAACGAAATGGTTAAAGTTGACCGTGACATCATGGTACTAGCTAACCCTTCAATTGCTAACTTGCCTAACTGGGTTATCGCACTGGTTGCTGCCGGTGGTCTAGCTGCGGCACTATCAACTGCAGCGGGTCTACTACTTGCTATCTCATCATCAATTTCACACGATTTGATGAAAGGTATCTTAACGCCTGATATGAGCGAGAAGTCTGAGCTAATGTGGGGACGTATCGTTATGTCAATATCGATTCTGTTCGCCGGTTACTTAGGTCTTAACCCACCAGGATTCGCGGCAGGTACGGTTGCCCTAGCCTTCGGTCTAGCTGCATCATCAATATTCCCTGCGCTAATGATGGGTATCTTCTCACGCACTATGAATGACAAAGGCGCCATCGCAGGTATGTGTGCAGGTCTTGGTGTAACAATGCTTTACGTATTCCAACACAAAGGCATCATGTTTATCCCAGGTACTTCATTCTTAGGCGGCTTAGATGCGAACTGGTTCCTAGGTATTTCACCTAACGCATTCGGTGCGGTTGGTGCAATCGTGAACTTCGCAGTTGCTTTCATCGTGTTGAAATCTACTGCGCCAGCACCTAAAGAAATTGCTGATATGGTTGATAACTTCCGTTCACCACACGGTGAGATTGCGGCAGCACACGACCACTAATCACAATTTGTAATTGATGGCTAAAACCCTCAACTTAGGTTGGGGGTTTTTTGTGTCTACCACTAATAGCGCCCTGTATTATCACGGCTCTTATGGTATTATCACACACTCAATCACAAGCAATTTAACCTGTAAGACAGCATTATGATTAAAGCGTTTTCTAAACTTGATAAACACACCAAAGTGGCGATTTTTATCGCGCCTATTTTGTTGATCCTCGGTTTTGCCGCAGCAGATATGTGGGAAGAGCATAAGGCATCTGAAGTCCGTTTTTATCAAATGATACCCGAAGATGGACAGTGCAATATATTGACCAAAGAGTGTATTTTGGCCGTCGATAATTTGCGTATCAGTATTTATGAAGAAGATGGCTTAACCACAGCAAATTCCACATTCGCTTTGGATACGATGACGCTATTTGTTGTAGACCAGAATGGCATGTCAGAAACATATCGCATGGGGATGAAAGACAGCCCTCATTATTGGTATCAAAAGACAGAATTAGCCGAGCAACTGGCGCAATCGGGAAGCGAAAAAACACTCAGATTTGTTGCAACCATAGACGGTGGTCAATACATCGCTGAATTTACTTCCAAAACGCCATAGCACATTTAAAACTATAAATGCAACATGATCTACTAAGACTATAGTCTCGTATGACAAGTAAAACATGGATAAATGGCGTTATGGGAACGCCGTTTCGTTCTTCCAATGTTTTTACACTTTGTCAGGAGGGACGATATGGACGATTATCAGGTCATGGCGGTAAAAACAATTCACAACCCAGAAACCACAATAGCAGCAAAACAAATTGCGCATGATTTGCTCATTAACTGTGGTTGGTCTGAGGATGACATTGAAAAGTGTCGTAACGATGAGCCTGAGAACGTGGTTATGATATTATTAGCGTAATCAACGCTGTTAATGAATAGAGGCTACATGAGTGAAGCGCTCACTGAAAAACAAAAGATGCTTGCGGGCTTACCTTACATTGGTTGGGATCCTGAAATCTTAAAGGAGCGTAAACACGCTAAAGACTTATGTCATCGCTTTAATCAGTGTCATCCTAATCACTACAAAAAACGCAATGGGATCCTCGCTGAACTGGTCAATCTCAAAGGCCGTGCGCATATCGAACCCAATCTCTGGGTCGATTACGGCTACAACATTACCTTAGGCAACAATTTTTACGCTAATCACAATTTGACCATTTTAGATGTGTGCGAGGTCACTATCGGTGAGAATGTGTTTTGTGGGCCCAACGTGACCATTACCGGCGCAACGCATCCTCTTGATCCTATTGAACGGCGCGACACCGAATCGGGAGAACCCATCCACATCGGTAATGATGTGTGGATGGGTGCGGGTGCTATCATTCTTTCAGGGATTACTGTGGGGAATGGCGTTACTATTGGTGCCGGAAGTATTGTGACCAAAAATATACCCGATAACGTGCTCGTTGTAGGAAACCCTGCTCGAATTGTCAAAAAAGTTTAACGTACAATAACAGGCTGTTTCATTGAAGATTTTTTGTGATGTGATATTATCACAAAAAATCAATGATTCAGGGAGTTGTATGTTTATGAGAAAAATTTCCGCATTATCGCTGGCAATCGCATCTTGCTTTGCTTCAGCCCAATCAAATACCGGTGTCATTACTGACGCGCAAACTGCTCAACCTATTGCAAACGCCAAAATCACTATCAAAGGCAGCAATACTGTTTTGCGTACTAATCCTCAAGGTGAGTTTGTTTTACCAGCAGAAGTATCGCAACAGGTTGAGCTGCATGTTGCAGCGCAGAATTACGCGCATCAGACGGTTTTTGTGCAAGATTTGAGCAACCCAATCCAAGTTGGGCTATTACAAAGCTCCATTGAAGTCATTGATATCAGTGGTATGCCGCTGCATGCTTCACTTGTTGAGTCGGCACTGCCTATCAGCGTTATGGCTGAAGATGAGTTGCGAAACGCACAAACTGCGACTTTAGGGGATACGTTAGCTGATGAAATTGGGGTGCACTCCACTGCTTATGCCGGTGTCGCTAGTAGTCCAATCATTCGAGGTTTGGCTGGACCGCGAGTCCTCATTACGCAAAATGGTCTAGATGCTGGCGATGCATCACGCATCGGCGCAGACCATGTGATAGCTACGGACACTTCGACCGCACAGCAAATAGAGATATTTAGAGGTCCTGCCACGCTATTTTACGGCAGTGGGGCAATTGGCGGAGTGGTCAATGTAGTTGATGAACGTATTGCTACCGATGCAGACGATGAATTTCAGTTTAACCTGAGTCAAGCGAGCGTTAATGAAGAAACCGCAGGAAGCTTCAATGTAAAACAAGCCTTGGGTAACATCGTTCTCACAGCAAATGCATTTTATCGCGATGCCGATGAGTACGACATCCCTGACGGTGGGCATCACGAAGAACATGATGAGCATGACATGGATGCAGTCGATCACGATGATGATCACGAAGCACATGGACATGAAGCGCATGCAGAACATACAGAAGGAAAAGTTGAAAATTCGCAATATACGAGTGATGGCTTCACTGTTGGCGCAAGCTACCTGCTCGACAATGGTTTTGTTGGGGTATCATTTGGTCGTTTGAATAAAGAATATGGTATTCCAGGCCACGCTCATGGTCATGAAGATGAACACGAGGAGCATGATGAGGCTGACCATGACGAACATGAAGAAGAAAATGTGTTCGCTGATATGGAACAAGACCGTGTTCAAGTGTTATCGCGTATAACCTTTAATGATGGCTGGCTGAAGGCGATTAATGCAAAGTATTCGTATATTGATTATGCACACGTTGAAATTGAAAAAGGTGAAGTTGGAACTGGTTTTTACAATGAAACCCATGAAGCGAAAGTAGACTTAGAATTACGTCCTAAGGGACATTTACGCAATGCGGTCAGCTTACAATACAAGACGCAAGATTTTGCCGCGGATGGTGAAGAAGCATTTACCCCTTATACCGATACTTCGATGCTGGGTTTAGCTTGGCTAGGCGAATATCACGAAGGAAATTTGTTATATCAGTTTGGTGCACGAGTAGAATCGGTGGATATCGATGCCGAACTTGAGGATGGCACTTTGTCTGAGTCATTCACACCGGTCAGTTTCTCGGCAGGGTTGGTCCATGATTACGCGCCGGGTTACAACTACAGCATTGCCTTATCTAATGCCCAGCGTGCGCCATCTGCAGCAGAGGTTTTTGCAAACGGTCCGCATATCGCGACACGGACATATGAAGTCGGTGCATTACTTGAAGTGGAATTACACGATGGCCACTTGGATATCAAAAATCATGATATGGAAATGGATATCGAAACATCGCAAAACATTGATTTAACTTGGCGGAAATTCACCGGTGATCTGGGCTTTGTCTTTAACGTTTTTTTTAACCGTGTGGATAACTACTTGGCGCTCAATGACACTGGTTTTACCTCGGTTATGATCGAACATCACGAAGATGAGCATGAATATCACGACGAGCTCGATGAAATGCATGACAGTGAACATAACGAGCATGGGCACGGGGGTGATTTGCCTATTTATCAATACTCCCAAGTTGATGCTACGTTGTCTGGATTTGAAGCGCAGGTAAACTACCAAATCACGCCAGAACTACATTCATTAGTACAGTTAGATTATGTACGTGCGCGTTCTGATAACGGTAATTTGCCGCGTACACCACCTATGCGAGCGTTAATCAAAGGGACGTATCAAACAGATGATTATATGGCTCAAGTAGCATTACAACATGTATTTGAACAAGATAACGTTGCTGCAGAAGAGTCCCATACAGATGGCTATACACTGGTTAATGCGAATTTCAATTACTATATGGATGTGCAAAATGTCGACTTAGTGTTATACGCCCAAGTCAAAAACCTCTTTGATGAATATGCACAAGTGCATACTTCTTTTCTAAAAGACGAAGCGCCGCTTGCGGGTCGCAATATTAAAGTGGGTATTCGCGGTCAATTTTAATAAAATTGTTGTATCAAAGAAAACCGTGAGTTAGTTGAGGCTCACGGTTTTTTTGTTTACAGTCTAGGATCAGTGTGTTTTACGTCATCACGCTTTTGATGTCGTGTGTAAAACGCATTTAATTTGGGGTAGGCCGACCAATCGCTCATTTGTCTAAATGCGATCCAATCTAATGTTGTGTAAAGACTAATAGATAAAAAATCCCATTCACTAAACTCGCCTGCTTCCAGTAAGTGGTCCAAATAAGCAAAACACAACTGAGCACGTTCCTCTTGTAAGCCGACATACGTTGGAGCTTGTTCCGCAGATATTCCCTCACGACTCAAAATCATCACTTGGACTAATGAATCCAGCACACCATTGATAGTGGCTAAAACATTTTTTTGCGTAATCGACAAAAACGGTTTATCTAGTTTGTTATGAAGATGCTCAGCGATAACATTAGAATCAAATAGTGTCTTGTCTCCATCGACCAGCGCTGGCACTTTCATGACCGGATTGATTTTGGCAAAGTCCTCGCGATATTCATCTTGAAATACCTGAACTTGTTGAAACTCGTAATCTACGCCTTGTAACAGTAGACGCAGACGTCGCACATAAGGCGACGTCGTAGAACCATAGAGAATCATTATTACTCCTTAGTTAATATACAACGGCGTTGCAGGGCAAGTCCTAACAACCCTAAAAGTAGAAGCCAGTGCATGGTTCCACCTCCGCCACCGCCTGATGATGTCGGCGTTGGTGCCGTCACGGTTACGGTCACGGTACCAGTAACGTCTTCCGTACCATCTGTCACGACATAAGTAATGGTTTCTGTGCCAGTAAAGGTTGCCGCTGAGGTATAA
>JALRKK010000110.1 GCA_023268935.1 Glaciecola sp. | reverse complement strand
TAATTGGTCGTAGGTAGTGATTGGCTAACACAATCACCACTGATAATGAGGGGGTATTATGTCCGACATGATGTCATGCAACAAAAACACAATTCGCAACAAAAAAGATACATATATTGACGATGATGGACAAGAGCATTTTGATATTTTCGTGTAGACTGTGAAGAGTAAAATAAATGGTCAACAATTCAGGAAAGTCAGTGCAGTTTTTCATCGAGCAAAAAGACAAGATCAAACAAGCCATCCGCGATAAAGCGATTGAGCGAGCCAAGGTACGGATCATTTTGTGTGAACGTGCCTTGGAGGACTTTTCTGAAGAAGAGCTTGAAATCATCGTTGCTGAAGAAGAACAAAACATCTACAACTCATTTAAAGAGAAAGGCTTTCTCGCCGTGCTAGCAGCTTTAGGCATAGGATTCTTTGGGTGATGAGTCGTTTAATCAAATACGCCTTAACGTTTTTACTTTGGCGTAATTATAAAGTACTCATTGTGACAACGTTGTTGTTCATCTTTACCATCGTGATTATCAATATGGCGCACTCCGATTATTTGACGTGGGCACAGATGCAAGAGCCGGTCGTGGCAACGGGCATGAGTTTTGTTTACAAATACTGTGCGTATGTTGCCTTAATAGTTGGCTTTTTAGTGATTAACCACTATGCCAATAAGCGCTTAGAAGCCGAAGAAGCCAAGCAAAAAGGCAAAGGCAATGCGGTTTTAGATAAAATCCTCAAAGCAAAAGAGAAAGTCACCACCAAAACCAAGGCAACCTTTTCTCAAGTCAAGACAGCGAAAGACGCAGCAGCCTGTGCAAAAGCGCAAGTTGAAGCCGAAAAAGAGAGCAGAGCCACTGCTAAAGGCGCACCTGATCCCTTTGCTAATATTCGCAACAAGTCCAAACTTCGTACTCAAGCCGAAGTTATTCTAGACAAAAAAGCCCAGGTAAAAAAGTAGCTATGGCTTGACTTGGCTGACGCTTACTCCCGCATGTGCAGCCAAACGATCGATGAGCTTTTGCCCCAAGCCAGATGCGGGCGTCCAACAACCGCCCTCCAGTTCGGAGACATCTTTTGCTAAACACAAACCAACTTGCGCGAGCATTTTGGCCGTTGAACCGTAGCCTGGGTCGCGGTCGCCTTTGACTTTAAATTCGAGTTGTGAACCATCCTCTGTGGTGCCATAAAACCGCATATCAAACATCCCTTTGAGCTGAGCTTGCTCACTTGGTCCTTCACCTGGCTTAGGCAAAAAGGTTTTGGCCATCAATGTACGACCTAATCCTGTCGCTGCACCGAGCATGAATGCCCCAAGCCCTAAAGTCATCCCCCATGCTTGTCCAGCAGATTTGGCGCGCATCGCCTCGTCATAGCGAAAAGCAGACCCATAGCGAGCACCTAATAATGCATTGGTGCGATGGACAATGCGTTCATTGATTGCAGCCATGACAAAAGGCATCACCCACATTTTTGTATCTGGTTCAAACTGCGCTTTTTGGTGATTGGTTTGACGCACATGAAAACCGTGTTCATCGGGGCACAACACATAGGGGTTGACCAATACTTTGCGCAATGATTTGTCTTTTCTGACATCCGCCATAACGTTAAGCATACTGGCAACAGTGCCTCCGGATGCGGCGCCACGTATTTTGGTTACGCGCATTTTGATATGTGAGACAGGCTGGCCAGTTGCCGCGATGGCGTGTTCTTGTAGCGCCCATACCCCTAAGTCCGAAGGAATCGAGTCAAAACCGGCACAGTGAATGATTCGAGCGCCGCTCTCTTTGGCTTGGGCTTCATATTGATCAAGCATTTGTTTGATCCACTGCGGTTCTCCCGTCAAATCGCAGTAATCGGTACCCGTTTCGGCGCAGATTTTGACAAGCGTTTCACCATACAACGCATACGGACCCACGGTCGTGATAATAACGTTGGTCTGTTCGGCGATACTACGAAGTGCATCTTCATCATGGCTATCCGCCACCAAGATAGGTAAATCAGCTAGCCCTAATTCTGCTTTTAAGGTGTCTAATTTGGCACGATTACGCCCCGCAATCGCCCACGAAAAGGGTTCTGAGGTATGTTGAGCTAAATATTTGGCAGTGATTTGTCCGACAAAGCTTGTCGCACCATATAAAACGATATCGAATGAATTGGACATTGTATGAAAAACCTCAGTTCCTTGTCTGTTTATTGTTGTGATTTATTGGATACTTTCCTAAGATTAGAGCATAAGTATTAATACTTTGACCAATAAATAGAAGTAATAATTATGCATACGTCAAAACAGGCTGCCACGTTTACTATCGCCAAAGAGAATTTGTCAGATGCGCGCTGGTTGGAACACGACATTCCCATTCTCGAATCAAAGCAAATCCTGTTGCGTGTAGACAAAGTCGGGTTGTCGAGTAATAACATTACCTACGCCGTGACAGGGGCTAATTTCGGCTACTGGGGATTTTTTCCTAATGTCGAAGATGAACAAAGAGGCATCATGCCGATGTGGGGGTTTGCTGAAGTGGTGGCATCAATGCATCCTGACGTTGAGGAGGGTAAGCGAGTGTTTGGGTATTTCCCTTCGAGTACCCACTGGGTCATGACACCGGAAAAAGTGACTCGTCACGGATACATCGATGGGCATCCCATACGCAAAAGTAATGCGCCAGTGTATGACAGTTATTTGTTCTGTGACGCAGATGCCGTTTACGATGCCAACAGAGAGGCATGGCAAGCTAATTTTCGTCCGTTGTTTTTGACCTCGTTTGTTTTATCCGAATTTGTCGCTGCGCAAACCAAACATCAAACAACAACCATTCTATTGACCAGTGCGTCGAGTAAAACTGCCTACGGATGTGCGTATTTATTACAAAAACTTCAGAATGTGGATGTGGTCGGCATCACTAGTCCTGCGAACGTTGATTTTGTGCAAGAGCTCGGGTGTTATGACGAAATTATTGAGTACGATGCCATTCATAATCTGCGCTACACACACCCAGTGTGGATCTTGGATTTTGCAGGGAATAAAGCGCTGTTACAAAACCTACAAGAAATTTTGGACTCCCACCACCAGCATACCGCGTTTATTGGTGTCACAGATGTTAAAGCGCAGATCAATAAACCTCATGGCAAACTCAAAGGGAGTGTGTTTTTTGCCCCGGAACACGTTAAGCAAATGACACATATTTGGGGGAGGGAATTGTTTTTGGCCAAATACTATGACGCCTGGCAAGGGGTAGCGACACAGCTTAACTCGATTTTGGAACTTCAAGTTGTGAACGGACGAGATGATTTTGCGGACGAATATCAACGTTTCTTAGCGGGTGAAGTGAATCCCCAAAAAATGTTCTGGTGTCAGTTTTAATCTTTCCACCAATGTGTGCGTGATAGCGGTAGACCGTTGTTTTTGAGAGCATCTTTGAGTTTTATGCGATCGTCTTTGTTGAGGAACTCGCCAATGCTCAAGCGGTAGATGCCCAAGCACATAACGATGTCTGGTAAGTGCCAATCGCGTTCAGTTTCGGTCACTTCAAAGCTCAGCTGATTACGGTCATAAGTACGCGCGACTTCACGGCGCATAATACCTGACTCAATAAGCACAAACTCTTTGGTGATCGTGACGATTTGTTGATTAAATCCCTGCCGACAAATCCGGTACATAAAATACGCAAATAATCCGACTTCCAATCCTGCAAAAGGCAAAATCACCCAGGCACCTACCGCCGCCCAGCCAAAAGCAATAGTCATGACCAAAACCACCATAATACCAATGGCAATCTTGGTTTCACGCCAAGTTGCTGAGCGATTGGGGGTCAGTTTGATGATTGTCGTATCTGGGTGTTTTTGGATTTCAACCATGCTTTTTCTGCTGTAACTATCTTTATTTAAATGGTTTGTGTACAGTGGGCGTCAAATTTCGCTGCTCGTTGCAAAAATAATAATGAAAACTTCGCCGCTGCGCAAAAAACGATTTTACCTTTTCTTGTTACTGCTATTTTCTTTATTTGGTTTGCTCCTTATGCAATCCGATCCCGTGTCTGTTGTGCAAAATTATGCTGGGTTCAGTTTGGTAGGAGTCATTGGGGCGATTTTTGCAAACGCTACAGGAGCGGGTGGTGGTGTTGTTTTTGTGCCCTTATTCAATCAGTTTGAGTTAACGGCGATGAATATAGTGGCGACCAGTTTTGCCATTCAGTGCTGCGGTATGGTTGCAGGTGCAATCAGTTGGCGTGACCAATATGTATTATCGAAGCGAGATAGCTTTTTGTGCTCGATTTGGCGTGTGTTGCCGAAGTTATTGGTGTTGACGATACCCTTTTCACTTTTGGGAATTTGGACCGTTCAATACTCAGGATTAATGGATTTAGTCACCCAATCCGATGATATACTGCACTGGGTCTTTGGCAGCTTTTCTATATTGCTTGCGGTGGCACTGTTTATCACTATCCCCAAAATGAAACAAAGGGATCAGATTTTTAGACCGAGTCTGTTTGACCACATCGCACTACCCATAGTGGCGTATGCTGGTGGCATGGTTACCGCTTGGTTATCGGTTGGTATAGGTGAACTCGTTGCGGTGTATTTGATTTTGCGTAATGCATCAGTGACGCTCTCGATTGCCTGTGCGGTAATTTTAACCGCATTCTCGGTATGGGCAGGCATTGGTTACTTTGTATTAAATAATGCAGTGACGTCAGAGGGCTTTGCGACGATTGTGTATCCAATTGCAGCCTTTGCTGGACTTGGCGCTATAATTGGTGGCACCATTGCCAAGCATCTAGTGCTGCTGTTTAATCCAATGCAAGTCAAACTGTTTTTTGCTTGTTGGGTCATGTTTATGGGGTTGGCGAGTCTTCCTTGGTGACGGCTTCCTTCGCTTCTTCAGCTTTGCGCTTTTCAAACTCAATCAAGCTTGGAGCCTCATCCTTACCCAATAATTCCTCACTGCGTCGTTTAGACTTACTATAGCTTGTGTTGTAACGTTCTAAACATTCTTGTAGAGCACTACCGATATATTGTTCGTAGCACTGTGCTTGAAAATTACGCTGTAAATCGTTATAGATTGCTTGAGATGAACATCCGCTTAAAAGAGTGGCTGCAGTAAAAACCATTATTAAGATGAGTTTGCGCATGTTTTGACGTCCTTTTTATCTTTCGTACAGTAGCATACTAGTGGATCTACAGGCATAATTCCAACCTCGTTTTAGGTCACATCACGGAATCACAATTGTCCATGCGCTTTCAATCCAAAAAGGTGTTCACCGAAGATGGTTTGCTCAGTCAAGCTATTCCCGGCTATCAGCCTCGACAGGCGCAAATTGACATGGCATGTGCCGTAGAAGAAGCCATTAAACTTAAACAAAAAAGCATTATCGAGGCGGGTACGGGGACAGGTAAGACGTTCGCTTATTTAGCACCAGCGTTTTTGTCAGGACAAAAAACGATAATCTCCACCGGCACTAAGAATCTTCAAGAGCAGCTGTTTCATCGAGATATACCTGTGGTCAAAGAAGCGCTTGCCTCTCCATTACAAGTCGCCTTATTGAAAGGTCGTGCCAATTATTTGTGTACGTACCGCATGAAGAAAAACACCGGCTCATCTGCATTGTTTAGCGACAAAAATACCTTATCTGAACTCAAACCGGTGCGCGATTGGGCCGAAGCGACTAGCTCCGGTGATATCGGTGAGCTACAGGCGTTAGCGGAAGATGCCGCGATTATCCCATTAATTACTTCTAACGCAGAGAACTGCTTAGGTCGAGATTGTCCTGATTATGAGGGGTGCTATGTCGTAAAAGCGCGCACTGAAGCGATGGATGCCGATATTGTTGTGGTTAACCATCATTTATTTTTTGCCGATTTAGCGCTCAAAGACACCGGTTTTGGTGAACTCATTCCGGAAGCACAAACGATTATTTTTGACGAAGCGCATCAAATTCCGGATATTGCGAGTGAATATTTTGGCGTGAATTTCTCGACCCGTTTACTGCACGATGCCGCGCGCGATATTACACAAGTCTATCGCAGTAGTTTAAAAGACATTGAGCAAGTTGAGCGCATGGCCACTAAGATGGCGCTGCATGCTAGTGAGCTACGAATTTTATTTGGCGAGCAAAATACCAAAGGTAAATGGGAAGACGCTTTGCGCAATCACGCCATCGCTGAGCAACATTCTAGATTGCGAGAAGCCTTACATGAAACCGTTGCTATGCTCAAACTTCACATCGGCCGTGACAAAGCGTTAGATAATATTTATGAGCGATTGGTACAAGGCAAAACCGATTTCGCAGCGGTATCTGATGTAACTACACCAGATGTGAGTCTTTGGTATGAAACGACGCCCAAACAGGTCGTGATGCATCAAACACCGCTCAATATAGCAGACAAATTCTCGGAATTGACGCAAACGCCATTACGCAGTTGGATTTTTACGTCAGCGACCTTGATGGTCAATGGCCACTTCTCTCATTACCAAGACATGTTGGGCTTGGGTCATGCGAAAACATTGGTGCTCGATTCTCCCTTTGCCTATCAAACTCAGTCGATGTTATGTGTGCCTAGAGATTTACCAGAACCATCTGATCCGCGCATGTTAGAGCGTGTGGTTGAGGTGGCGCAAGAGTTGATTGAGGCTGCTCGTGGGCGGTGTTTTTTGTTATTTACCTCGCATTACATGCTCAATCGAGTGGCCGATGCATTATCTGGGCGTGTCGCCAATCCCTTACTGGTACAAGGCAGTACCTCAAAACAAGCATTGTTGGACACTTATGTATCTGAGCCGGGCTCGGTGTTGTTAGCCACTGGCGCGTTTTGGGAAGGGGTCGATGTGCGCGGTGATGATTTGATTTGTGTGCTGATTGATAAACTGCCTTTTGCTGCGCCGGATGATCCGTTATTACAAGCCAAAATTGAAAACTGCAAAAAACGCGGTGGCAATGCCTTTATGGACATTCAAGTACCGCAAGCAGTGATTACCCTCAAGCAAGGGGCTGGGCGGTTGATCAGGGACGTCAAAGATTCAGGTGTATTGGTGATTTGTGATACTCGCTTGGTTACAAAAAACTATGGTAAGATCTTCTTATCAAGCCTACCGGACATGCGTCGCACTCGAGATTTGGCAACGGCGTGTCGGTTTTTACAAGAATTAGATTAAATACACACTATGAAGAACATATTGGCAATCGATACGGCAACGGAAGCATGTTCCGTTGCGTTGCAAACCGACAACGGCGTATTTTCGCGTTGGGAAGAGTGTCCACAGCAACACGCACAAAAGCTTCTTGGCATGATTGATGAAGTGCTTAACGAAGCTAAGTTAGACAAATCTTTCATCGAGGGTATTGCCTTTGGTCAGGGCCCAGGAAGTTTTACCGGGGTACGTATTGCAACCGCCCATTGTCAAGGCTTGGCATTGGGATTGGACATTCCAGTAGTCGGGATATCGACTTTGGCTACGTTAGCGCAGCACGCCGTCTCTTCTGCAGACGCAACTGAACTTCCTAAAACCATTATCAGCGCGATAGATGCGCGTATGAGTGAAGTATATTTTGCACAGTATCATGTAGTGGATGGCTTGGCGGTATTGCACGGGGACGAGAGTGTCTTGACGCCGATTGATGCTTTGGCATGTTTGCCACAGGATGATTTTGTAGCGGTTGGAACAGGTTGGCAGGCTTATTCAGAATTAGGCAATGGCGTTCAAGTGACACATACTTTGCCTGATGCCCGCAATATGCTTCCTTTAGCTAATAAAGCTTTTACAACAGGACAGGAGCAAGCAGTGGAAGATATAGCGCCGCGATATGTGCGTGATACCGTCACTTGGAAAAAGCTCCCTGGAAGATAGAAAATTATCAGAAGAATAAAACTTGCTTTTACGATCAATCTAAACAGCTGCATTGCCAAGATCTAGAAACTTATTAGAGCTTGCAAAACGCTGAGCAAAAAGACTCTATTCGGCAAATGCTAGACGTGGATTTGTTTGTCTAAGCACAAGGTTAAACCTAAATTCAGCTAGCCGACAAAATTCAGTTGCGATTAATCCGTACTTTCATACACTATGAGAATAAAAATAGGAGTAATCTAATATGCTCATCAAGCCACTTAAACTATTTTCGGTGTTGTTGTTCACCTTGGGGTTAACGGCATGTGTTTCAGTACCTGAGTCTTTGCAATCCCAAGCCACCAACATGGTGAGTTATGAAAACGCCGTGATGGACAATGCCCCAACTGGCACTGCAGCGAGGTGGGGAGGTATTATTGCAAGTGTGGAGAATACGCCTGAACAATCGATCATGGAAATCGTGCATTACCCACTCAAAGCTAATGGTCGTCCCAACTTACGTGAAGCGAGTATTGGACGTTTTAAGGCGGTAGTGGATGGCTTTATTGACCCAATGGTCTTCAAAAAAGACCGCGTTGTCAGTGTGCTCGGCTCTCTTGCTGAGCCAATTCAAGGAATGGTTGGCGAGCAGGCGTACACTTATCCAAGCCTACAAGTGAGCGGTTATCATTTGTGGGAAGATGTGCAAGATATAGATATCACAACCATTCATCATGATCACTTATATCGTTTTGGGCATGGCTATGGTTTTCATTACATCGGTGTGCCATATCGTCGAATTCGTCACCTGACGCCAATGGTCAACCATTCTACTGTGCGCATCCGCTCCAACAACACTCAATCGAGTAATGATGTGCCTCGCAATCAGCCCACGGCACCAACTGATAATCGCGGTCAGGTCATTGAGCCAACAGTGCCACCACCCCAGCCACAGCGCCAACCCACCAGTAACAACAATCTGCGAGAGCGCGGTAGGTGATCGCGCAACAGTATGTATTACCTACTGGACTGACACTCGCTGGATTCAGTCTAACTTCATGGCAAGACGACAAGCCAATCGTGTTGTGTACACATGGTTGGTTGGACAATGCTAATAGCTGGTTGCCGTTGTTTTTGGAATTAGAACAACACACTTGGACGTCTGCATACAACTGGTTAGCGCTTGATTTTGCTGGGCATGGAGACAGTGCTCATCGCTCAGCTGATGCGCATTATCACCATACCGATTATGTGTTTGATTTGTATGCGTTGATTCAATCTCAGCAATGGCAATCTGTCATCCTTTTGGGGCACTCTATGGGCGGGATCGTATCCTCATCTCTCGCCTCCGTTTTGCCTCAGACCATTGCGCAATTAATTTGCATTGAGGCTATGGGGCCATTGTCTGGCGCAGAAAAAACCACCGTCGAACAGATGCAAAACGCTTTTAGTTCCAGAATGAGCGTGTATCAAAAAATGATAAAACAACCCAGTGATTGGGAGACGTTAATAAAAGCCAAGCAACACGCTGGTGGCTTAAATGAGTCCCATGCTGCCATTATTATGGAGCGAAATGTCAATTTATCCCACACCGGGATCACTTGGAAAACGGATCCTAGGTTGCGTACTCAATCGACATTGCGCTTCACACATGAACAAGCGCGTAAAATTATGCAAAGCATCCCTTGTCCCTTCACGGTAATTATGGGACAAGACGGTTTTGAACGCGTCGCGACTCAAGCTACCTCGAGAAAGTCTTGGTTATCGAATTTTGACTCGGTGTCATTACCAGGTAATCACTATGTACATATGCAACAGCCTGAAGCATTAGTTAAGATTTTGGAAAACCTTATCGAATCATAGTCATTGGAACTATTGAATGGCTGATAACAATAGAATGCGGAATATTTAAATTTTGGTGCATGGTGCTTACCAAGTCAATAAACACAGATCATCAAACCATGTAATATCGTTTATTTTCTCAGTGTCCGATTTGTACGGACAGCTGTACTTAGCACCTTAACTTGCTTCAATACCTAGCCAAGCCTCAAACCGCGCTTTATCAATAATATCCACCACCGCAGTATCAGGTACTGAGGGCAACAGTGGCATTGTCAATTGAAGCAATCGACCATCTCTAAATAGAGCTAATTCACACTGTTGACCACTGAGTCGATTGAGTTGGGCACTGAGTTGCGCAAAGCTACATTGTTGGTTATTGAACGCTATGATCACATCATTGGGCAAAACACAGGCTTGAGCTAAAGCACCGCCCTCTAGCGTGCTCAGTACCTTAATTCCCATCGAATGTTGCTCGCAAAGTCCGCCCCAATCGTATTTGAGCACCGTATTCGATGGCGCTCCACCTTTGTCATTTGGCCCAGAACTTGGACGAATTTTGAGAGCCAAACCGATGTAGGGTAATAGCTGTAATAATGGTAACGGAGCCGTGCCATAAACATATTGTTGGATAAAATTATCGACATTAATGTTCAACTTATCACGGCAAATATCAGCGATAACGGTATCGGGAGTACCGATGCCCGTTTGCCCGTAATCACGCCATAAAATCTGCATGACGTGATCTAAATTCACTGCGTCATTGGATTCTTTACGCAACAAAATATCTAGGCATAAGGCAACTAAGCCCCCTTTGTTGTAGTAGGAGGTGATGAAATTCGTTGAGGTTGGCGTTTGCAGATAAAACTTAGTCCACGCAAACCAACTGCTTTGGGCAATCGATTGTTTGTCTGCGCCAGGGTTGCGCAATAAACGGGTGATATTTTTGGCCAAAATCTTGGCGTAGCTTTCACCCGTTATGGTCTTTGCTCGCGCAATAGATAAATCATCGTATAGGCTCGTAAGACCCTCATAAATCCAGAGTTGCTCGGTGTTCACGATACAGCCCAAACTTGGATTTTTTAGGACTTTAGGCTGGATCCGTTTAACATGCCATGCGTGCAATAGTTCATGTGCGCACAAGCTCAAAAAGGTTTCATACCCTTCGCGATTGGACGGACACAGATCATTGCGAGGGTAGAGCAGGGCGGTTGACTCGGTATGCTCAAGCCCACCATAGCCTGATTGACTGAGCATGGTTTGGAAATGGTATTGGGTGAACGGGATAGGTCCTTCATAGAGCGCAAAATGATGCTCGATTATGGCGGTTAGATCTCGCACTAACTTTTCTTTATCGCATAAGGGAGCTTCGCTAAACGCTACAGTAAATTGAGTGTTTTGCACCGAGAACTCGGTGATATCCAACTGGCCTATTAACATCGGATGTTCAATCAAATCGGCATAAGAATGACAGACATATCCGTCGTTATTCTGTGGCATACTGCTATCAATCAGCCAGCCTTCAGGGATATTGGTAAGATTTATATGGTATGAGCGGTTATCTTGAATACCTTCCTCTAGCGAATCACAAACCTGCACAAACACAGACGTCCCGTTAAAAAAGCAAAACGCATCATTAGCAAAGCTGCTGCGCACCGACAAATCATTGGCAAACACTTCGTACTCAATCTGCGTCCCAGCGTGCGCTTCAACTTCCCATTCATGCTGACTCAAGGCCGATACAACAGCATTAGTCGCTTTCAGGGCATGGACATGCTGGGCAAAATGACGCAACATATAACTTCCAGGGATCCAGTTTGGCAGACGTAGGTATTGCTTCTGGTTGGACGCTGGCAAAACGAGAGAAACTCGAATACGTTGCTGCGCGATAACACTAAAATCGACCGTAAATTGCATGGGAACCCTTATCCAATCAAAAGGTCATAAGTATAGTGATAAATCCGTCATCAGCTCAAGCACGTATTGAACAATAATAAAAAAGTAGGACAACGCATGCGACAGATAGAAAAATTATTACACCAGTATGGTGAATCCCATCAAAATCGTACCAATATCATCATTCACGGCATCGCTGTGCCGAGTATTTTCTTTGTCACGATTGGTTTGATATACGCCATCCCTGTGCCAGAGATGATTGCGCAGTATCAAGTGACGTTTGCTCATATCTTTACCATCCCCATGCTGATGTACTATTTTAAGCTATCAGGTCCCATTGGCGCAGCAATGACATTGCTGACTATTGGCGTTTTTGGAGGAATTCGATTTTTAGAGTATTTAGAGATTTCGGTGTGGCAATTTTCTCTGGCGCTCTTTGTGGTGATGTGGGTGTTGCAGTTTGTGGGACACAAGATTGAAGGCAAAAAGCCGTCGTTTTTTGAAGACCTACGGTTCTTGCTTGTGGGGCCTGCTTGGTGGTGGAATCACTTTTTTAAACGTTTCAATATAAAACCATAGGAATGAGTAAATGAATGGGCGCAAGCTGTGTATCTCATTATTACTATTGATAACGATGACAGGGTGTTCGGGTAAGATCGCTTATAACAATGCGGACTTTTTGTTGCGCTGGTATATTGGTCAATACATCGAACTCAATGATGAGCAAGCACCACAAGTCAAGGCATTGCTAGATAAAGCATTAGAATGGCATCGTGTGAATGAGTTACCGCGGTATCTGGCTCAATTACGCGAACTGAGAACACAGATCAAAGAGCAATCGTTAACTCAAGAACAAATGGCTGCGCATCAAGATCGAGCTTTTCAACACTGGGTGAGAGTACGAGAATACCTTGCCCATGATATAAGCCTGATTGCCATGAGTTTGAACATTGATCAAATGTCGACCCTGTTTGTCAATTTGACCAATGAGCGCGAGGAAGACCAAGCTGATTTTGCTAAACGTCAGCGCAAACAACCCGATCGCGCCGAGCGCATGATTGAATCTTTTGCGGAGACCATGGGGTATGTAAGCGATGCGCAAGCCGATTTGATCAGAGCCATGGTACCTGAGCTCAAACCTACTTATCAGCTGTGGCAAGACTATCAAGCATTAACTCAGCAAGAAGCCCGTCGAATTTTGATCAGTAAGGATTTTGTGCCTGATGCGCAAGAGCAATTGTATCAACTGTTGATCCAGCCAGAAGTATTGCGCAGTGACGAATACGAGGAAGCAAGAGAGCACAATCGGCAGTTGTATCTAGACCTCTTTTCCGCTATGGTGCCAACCCTTGAAGCAAAGCAAATCAATCAATTAGTCGATGAAATTGACGAATACATGGAATTACTTGAAGATTTGCAACAGAGTTAAAATAGTTAGATGACAATCGCGACGCGGCCACTATACGGTGTAGGTTTAGCGGTCACCACTGCCGTATTGTGGGGTGTGTTGCCGCTGTTTTTAAAAATTTGTTTGCAAGCCATGGATGCCAGTACCATAACGTCGTTACGTTTTTTGGTGGCGGCGCTGTTTGTGTTTGGCGTGCTTCTGCTTCGTCGCAAACTCCCACACAAAACACAATTTCAAGGCAATACTCTTGCTTGGGTGATATTTGCTTGTGTCATGTTGGTGTTGAATTACGTCACCAATGTCATCGGTCTGGAGTACCTTAACCCAGAGACTGTGCAGGTCATCATGCAACTCGCCCCATTTTTGTTGATGTTGGGCGGGGTGGTCATCTTAAAAGAGTCATTTACGCGCCAACAACAACTTGGTGCACTTTGCTTGGTGCTTGGTATGGGACTGTTTTTTCATCAGCGTTGGCAAAGTTTATCTGTCTCAACCACAGAATCGCCGATTGGCATGTTGATCATCATGTTTGCTGCGACCGCATGGGCAATTTATGCACTCGCGCAAAAGCCATTGCTCAAAACCTTCTCTGCTCAGCAATTAACGTTATTCATGTATGCGGGTGGATTTATTATATTAATCCCGCTGACAGACTTTGGCGCTGTATGGCAGCTTAACTCTTTGCAATTTTGGGCACTGGCATTTTGTTGTGTCAACACCATTATTGCTTATGGCGCCTTTACCGAGGCGATGCATGTCTGGAGTGCAGGAAAAGTGAGTGCGGTGATTGCTACTGCCCCAATATTTACGTATATCAGTATGGGCTTTGCTGAAGTGTGGATGCCAGATGTATTTGTGCTGACGCCGTTAGACGAAGTGGCTTATATTGGCGCAATTATGGTCATTACTGGCTCGATCTATACTTCATTATCTAAGCGCCCCGTTCAGAAATAGCGTATACTAATGGCCATTCTTAACGATTTTATTGGTTCACGTGCAATACCTATACATAGATACACCTAGCGCACTGCGTGAATATTGCGAACATGCCGCAACTAAGCGCGCGGTCGCAGTGGATACCGAGTTCGTTCGCACGCGCACATTTTATCCCCAACTTGGTTTAGTACAGTTATTTGAAGGTGAGCAAGCGGCTTTGGTCGACGTGATTGCGATAGACGACTGTTCAAGTCTCGTAGCATTGTTAACGAACCCCAATGTGGTCAAAGTACTGCATGCACCGTCTGAGGATCTTGAAGCGTTTCAACATGCGTTTAGTATGTACCCAACTCCGATGTTTGACACGCAAACTGCGGCGCAACTTCTTGGCATTGGCAATACCATGGGCTATGGACGAATGGTGGAGGCGCTCTTGGAGGTATCACTAGAAAAAGGTGAATCACGCACCGATTGGCTGCGACGCCCGCTTTCACCTGAGCAGCTGAGCTATGCTGCCGATGACGTAATTTATTTATTGCCTTGTTACGAGCAGCTTACTGAGCGACTTACACCTCATCAAGCACGAATAGTTCGTGATGAAATGGCTCTATTAATTGATCGTAAATCCGCAGTCATGCCCCCAGAATTCGCCTATCTTGGTTTCAAAAACACGTGGAAGCTAGCTCCTAGAAACTTATATGTCCTAAAAGAACTGGCTGCATGGCGTTTGCGTTATGCCAGAGAGCATGATGTGACGGTTAACTTTGTCACACGGGAACTGGGATTATTTGAAATTGCACGAGATTTGCCCAAGCACAAGGGCGCACTGTTTCACATGGACTTACTTGCTCCGCAAGAAGCTCGCAAGCATCATGCCGTTTTTTTAGATATCGTGCACACAGCACTCGCATTGAGTGATACCGAACTTCCTGATGCAGTGCCTAGGTTGACCGATCGCAATGGTTTCAAAAAACTCAGTGCAGAGATCAAAGCACGCTGTCAACCGCTTGCGGATCAACTCGGTTTAGACATCACTTTTGTGGCTTCGAAACGTCAGATCTCACAACTTATTAGCTACTATTGGACAGCGATGGACGAAACGCGAGCACAAGAGCTACAACCAGAATTACTCACTTATTGGCGGGGCGAAGCGCTTGCTGATAAACTATTACCATTATTACCAAAGTCTTGATACATGAACGCGATTACTGACCAATTTCCAAATATGAAACTGCTTGCGGCAGTATACAAATCGTCCAAAAAAGCGGATACCTATTTGTACATTTGCAAAAAGGGGGATTTTTCTGAGGTGCCAGAAGCGTTGATGAAACACTTTGGTATACCAAAGTTTGTCATGCCATTGCCATTACCTTGTCCTAAGCCTCTAAAAGGTGTGGATGAAACAAAACTCATGGTGGCGCTAGAGGAACAAGGCTTTTATTTGCAGTTACCGCCAGCACAAGAAAGTTTGCTTGAAGCGCATCGTAAGAGTTTGGGACTCGACCCCAAACCACATGATATCAAATAACTCTTTATCACCTATATAATTCACACGCTATGGCCAAAACACTCATTCCTAATTACCAAGCTTTATTAGATTCCAAATACTGGGAAAATACAGCTTTACAAGATATGAACTCTGAGCAATGGGAAGCACTTTGTGATGGTTGTGCTAAATGTTGCTTGCACAAGGTCATAGATGATGAAGCTGTTGAAACACCGCATTACACCAGTGAAGGTGATGCCGGTGAAACCGTATATTTTACCCAAGTGGCTTGTCAGTATTTACACGATAAACAATGCGGGTGTACCGTCTATGCAACGCGTACGCAAAAAGTCCCACACTGCGTCAAATTAACTCAAGACAATTTAGATGCGGTGTTTTACATGCCGCCCAGTTGTGCGTATCGACGACTGCACGAGAGCAAACCATTACTTTCGTGGCATCCTTTGCTTAATAAAGGCAAAAAAAGCAAGATGCACCAATTGGATATGTCGGTGCGTGGTAAGACGATCAGTGAAAAGGACGTGTTTGAAGAAGATTTACCTGAACACATCGTGATATGGCCGTTGGAGATTGCTGATTAAACGATGATCCGTTACAAAGTGCCAGTTAAAATGCTCTTTGCGCTATTAGTCGATTGCCAATGACCACGAGCCACAATACAGCGTAAATCCCAAAAACAACTCGCATCCACTCGGCAAAGCCCATCGATAAAAACTGCCACGAATCATCATCACACATGCCCGTCGCGGCAAAAAAGCCTGGGATCCATTCATGTAATGGCAGAGGGAAATTGGGCACAATTTCACAAAAACCAAAAAACGGATTGCTGTTGGCGATGATTTCGACGTGCTCTTGCGCCAGCATAAACCCCCAAACCGCCCCTACAATCCAGCCGAGATAGCCGACTAGTCGCAACAAAGCGTGGTTATTAAAAATGGGAAGCACGGCCGCAATAGCGATCCCCAATACCGCTGTGCGCTGATATATGCACATGACACAAGGTTGTAAATCGTACACGTGTTGCATCACGAGAGCTGTGATGAGTAAACCGAATGCACTAAAGCTTAATAAAGCCCATGAGGATTTGTGGGTGGACCATTGGCTGAGCCATTGCATATAAATAAATTCTTATTTTTGTCGTTTGTTATATCTTACTAAAGGATGATGCAAAACAAAATTTCTGATTTGCATTTTATCTGGTACAATGAGTTAACGTTAAGTTTGAATTAAGCAATATGATCTACAAAGCACAAAGTCCAGCTAGTTTTGCTGAAGAGTACATTGTCGAGTCAATTTGGAGTGGCCGCTTTCCACCAGGGACGATTTTGCCTGCAGAGCGTGAACTCTCAGAATTGATTGGCGTGACTCGCACGACTTTGCGCGAAGTCTTGCAGCGTTTAGCTCGTGATGGTTGGTTAACCATTCAACACGGCAAGCCGACTAAGGTGAATAATTACTGGGAAACCTGTTCGCTTAATATCCTTGAAGCCTTGGCGCGTTTGGATCCAGCCAACACGCAAGATTTGATCGATAACTTGCTAGCGGCTCGAACGAATGTGTCCGCTGTATTCATTCGCGGTGCCATCAAGCAAAACCCAGAAAAAACCATTGAAATCATTTCACGACATGCGAATGTTCCGGAAGACGGCGCGGCCTTTGCGGTTTTTGATTACCAAATGAATCACGATTTGGCTTTTGCTTCGAACAACAATGTATATGTGTTGTTGATGAATGGGTTTAAAGCTATGTACAGCCGCATTGGCTCATATTATTTCTCAAATCCTAAGGCGCGAGAGCTGGCACGAGCGCTCTACACTGATTTAATTGAACTTGCGCAAAACAACGATAGTCGCTCAGTACCAGCAAGAATTCGTCAATATGGTATTGAATCAGGTAAGATTTGGGCGGAAATTCGCGAAGATATGCCATCTGATTTAGTTGATTAAGTTTTACTGGTAACACTTCGCTTACATTATTTAAAATAATTTAACTTTTCACTTCACAGTTTTCCT
>JALRKK010000108.1 GCA_023268935.1 Glaciecola sp. | reverse complement strand
GAGTTGCAAAGTACGAATGAAGAACTGCAATCGGTTAATGAAGAATTGTCTACAGTAAACACCGAGCATCAGCTTAAGTTGATTGAAATGAGTCAGCTAAAAGGTGATTGGGATTCATTGATGAGTGCAGCAAATATGTCGGTCATTTACCTAGACAACAATTTGCACATTCGAAGCTTTACGGCACAAGCCGTACGTGTATTTAATATTGCAAACAGTGATATTGGCAATCCTATTTGGAAGATCCCAAATCAATTGAAAGACATCAACATTGATACTATTTGTAAAAATATCATCGCTGAAGGTCAGTCATTTGATGGCGAATTCGAGTTGAATAACAACAGTCGTTACGCGCTAAAAATCAAACCAACTCGACCCCAAAACGAGTTAGCCATAGACGGTGTTATCATTGTTTTGCAGATGATTAAAGGCGAAGACGAAGAGTCATTTATTGCTCTTCCGCTGTAGCCCCGATGTCAGAACGAATTGCGCTGATCAAACGTCTTGCTGGCAACAGTGCGTTTGCCAATGGACAAGTGTTGCTGTCAAACAATGCCGTTTCACAATACACAGTATTAGGCAACCATATCCAGGCACACGTCACAGATGATAGTCTTTATTTTGTTAGCCTGAACGTTCTGAGCAATGGATATGATGGGGGGTGTTCCTGTCCTGAATCGGATGGTTTTGATTTCTGTCGGCATTGTGTTGCAGTTGCATTGCATCATGATGCGCAAGAATCTAAATTAGCGGCTTTAATTCAAGGCAGTTCTCAAGACAAAATCTCAGCCTTACTGCAAACGATGCCCAGAGCCAAACTAGAATCAGCCCTAGAGCATCTCATCAATAAAGATAAAGAACTCGTCCAGCATTGGGCGTCAAAAGCTGATATTGCCTTTGGTCAATTCGATATCAAAACATTACGCAAGTGGGTCGTAAAAGCATTGCCTTTAAGAGATGTTTGGCGCTATGAATTGGTGCGCAAATATTTTGATAAAGCTCGTAACCAACTAGCCCTTATTCATCCTTTAATTGATGAATTAACGGATACTACGGCATTGCATATCTGTGAATTTATACTGGCTCGATATGACAAAATTTGTGAACGTGTCGACGACTCAGGTGGCTATCGCTTTGCCTTAGAGACGATAATAGAACAACAGTATGTCAAAACGTTTGAGCGCTGGAACGCGGAACGACATACCAAAATAGTTTATTTACTAAATTTGTATTACAACGAGTTCTTATATGTCGACTTGGGCGATATCGGAAAGCTGTTCTTGGTTAACGCCTCTCATGAACTTCGTTATGAGTACTATGTCGCACTACAAAAAGAGTATCAGTCAAACCATGAGTCCGCCCCTGATGCGATGCATACTAAACAAATGGCTTCCTCGTTAGCTTTGTATTTCGCATCGCAGGATGAGTATTTGAAAGCGGTTGAGTATGCTAAGGTATCTTATTTGCCAATGAGCCGAAAAATTGAAATGACAAATGGTCTAATAAATCAAGGGTATCTAACCGAGTCGCTCACATTGCTTTTTGAGTTAAAAGCCAGTGCATTGCCACAAGACCTGCAGAGAATCAACCAGATGCTGATCAAAGTGAATCAGATGCAAGGAAAACCAGACGATGCTGTGCAGTTAGCCTTGCAACAATACGCTAAGAACTTTGATATTGCTTTACTCAAATCATTGGTCAATGATCATGATATTGCTCGTTCTCAGTTGGTCACACAAGCACGAGCGATCATTCATAAACAGCCCACTCATCGTCAAGAAAAACTATTGTTCTCATTGTATTTGCATTTTGGTTCTATCACTGATGCTTTAGCACTAAGCCAAAAAGTGCAGTTGAACGATGAAGAGTTACATGGACTGGCGTATCAATGTTTGCAAGAGTGTCTTTATGAGGCAGCATTAAAGCATTATCTCAATTTGATTACCCGCAATGTTGATCAAGGACATAAAGGTTACGCTTACATCATTGAGATTTTACAAGAGATCCATGATGAATTTGTTGCACAAGACAAGCCCCTCTCATCATTTTATAAATTGCTCAACGTGTTGCAGGATAATTACGCTAAAAAGCGCAGTTTTGTGATGCTCTTGCAGCATCATTTTGATGATGCCAAATAGCTGTGGCTATGGTTTGCGAGCAAGCTCTAATAACTGTTCGAATTCGTTTGGTGCAACTGGCATTATGGACAACCTAGACCCTTTTTGAACTAAGCCAAGTTTAGTAATATTGGGTTGTTGCTTAATCATTGACAGAGGGAGAACCTGATTGAATTTTTCGACAAAGGTCAACGCAACCATGTGCCATCTAGGCTGTTCTAGTGTGGCTTTAGGGTCATAATATTTTGATTCAGGTTCAAACTGCGTCGGGTCCACTAACCCGGTTTGAGATACTTTGGCTAACCCAGCGATTCCTGGTACTTTGCAACTCGAGTGGTAAATAAAGGCCAGATCATCCACGCTCATTTGGTCGCGCATAAAGTTACGCGCCTGATAATTGCGCACGCCATCCCAACCTTCAGTACCATCTGGTCGGTGGGCGAGATCATCAATGGAAAACGAATCCGGTTCGGTTTTAAACAGCCAGTAGCGCATAAATACTCCTTATTGCTAACTGGCGTAATGATAAACCATTTGTGTTTAAACTGCGCTTGTTTCAGGTGCTTTTTGGTTAGCGCTAAAAAAACGGTTGAGTGCTTCCATATCAAGCTCTGTCTGACGTAGCCCTAATTTGGTTCGACGCCATAAAACATCATCGAGTGTTTTGCTAAATTCATGGGTTTGCAGATAACGCAATTCACACTCATATAATCCAGCACCAAAGTCTCGCCCAAGTCCTTGCTCTGATTTGACCTCCGCAAGAAGATGAGAGGTCAAGGAGCCATAGGTTCTTACATAGCGTTTCAGAGTAGCTAGCGGAATAAAGGGGCATCGCTCACAGAGTTGCTTCAGTAATGTCGCTGGGTCAGCAAAATCACCGCCGAGTAATGGTTCATGGGCAGTCCAAGCTGATTCTGCATGAGGAAAGAACGTGGCCAACCTGTTTACAGCATGCTCAGCGAGTTTGCGGTAAGTGGTAATTTTACCGCCATAGATGTTAAGCAGGAGCGCAGATTGTGCGTCCCCGGTTAGTTTAAATTCATAATCTCGAGACAACGCTTGGGCATCCGCGCCTTCTTCTTCGAGAAGTGGGCGTACCCCTGAGAATGTATGGACGATATCGGTTACACTAATTTGTGTCTTAAAGTACTCATTAGTGATCTTGATGAGATAGTCCGTTTCTTCCTGATCAATCGTTACATTTCGTGGATCGCCTGTAAAGTTCACATCCGTGGTACCAATTAGCGAAAAGTCATCTTCATAAGGCAATACAAATACAATCCGTCCATCGGCATTTTGTAAAATATAAGCTTGCTCACCGTCGTGGATCTTAGGAACCACTAAATGACTCCCTTTGACTAAGCGCATGTGTTTGTTATGTCGTTGCGCGACCACATCGTCTAGGAACTGGATTGCCCATGGTCCTGCGGCGTTGATCAATGCTCTAGCACTGACTGAGAATTCACCGCGTTGTTCATTTTGCAGGGTAATAGACCAGTGCTCATTAACGCGTGTAGCACCCGTGCATTGGGTATAAGTCAGTACGTCAGCACCTTTATCCTGTGCTTGCATTGCATTGAGCACCACAAGTCGCGCATCATCAACCCAACCATCCGAATATTCAAACGCCGTGTGCATTGTATTATTTAATGGAGAATGTGCATCGAGTTTCAGACGTCTAGAACCAGGCAAAATTTCACGTTTTGCTAAATGGTCATACAAAAATAAACCAGCCTGAATCATCCAAGCCGGACGCAAATGAGGTTGATGCGGCAAGTGAAAACGCAACGGCCACATAATATGAGGGGCCTTCTTTAACAACACTTCACGCTCAGCAAGCGCTTCACGGACTAAACGAAACTCATAGTGTTCGAGGTAACGCAAACCACCATGAATGAGTTTACTTGACTGGCTTGAGGTGGCGCTAGCGAGGTCTTTTGCTTCGACTAGTAATACAGACAGGCCTCGTCCAGCAGCATCTGCAGCAATACCAGCGCCGTTGACACCACCGCCAACGACGACAATGTCATATTCCATGTTCGTTTGTGTAAAAGACATAATAAAGGCCATAATTTGTTTATTTATGAAACAAATATAGCAGAAACGAAAACAAATGAAAGTTTTTATGGTTAAATTTTTATAAAACGAACATCATTTTGTTTCATTACACTCATTAATTCACTCGGCGCTTCCCGATCACATACAAAAGTATTGATTTGTGACATGTGAGCTTGCTCGACCATGGCTTGCCGATGGAACTTACTTCCATCGGCAACTAAGATATTGTGTTGTGCATGAGCCAGCATGGCTTGTGAGACCTTCACCTCGCGAAAGTCAAAGTCCAACAATGCACCGCTGGATTCAATACCACTGATCCCCAAAATACTAAAATCCATACGAAATTGCTGAATAAAATCACGGGTCGCTTCACCTATGATCCCGCCATCTTGAAAACGCACTTCACCTCCAGCAATAATGACCGAAAAGTCTTGTTTTTGGGACAGAATGCTTGCCGCATATATATTGTTGGTAACTACGGTTAAACCTTGATGTTGCAAGAGTTGTTCAGCCACTATTTCATTGGTTGTGCCGATGTTGATAAAAAGAGATGCATTGTTTGGAATAAGCTGTGCAACGCGCTTAGCAATGGCAAGTTTGGCGCTTTGGTTTTCGGCTTTACGTTGCTGATATGGGGTGTTTTCGATGCTTGATTCAATGCTTGCAGCGCCGCCGTGATGGCGTTTTATTTTGCCTTCATCTGCAAGTGTATTGAGGTCTCGGCGCAAGGTTTGCGGCGTCACTTCATAGCGCTTCGCTAACTCCTCTATGGTCATGTAGCCCTGTTCTTTTACCACGTTGACAATGTCGTATAAGCGTTGTGCTTGTTTCATACCAGTATCTTCAATTCTTCAGGTTGTAATGTCTTAGAAAATGTTCGAAAACGAAAATTTTATGTTGTAAAAACCATGTTAATTTGCTTAGATATACAAAAACAAGGAGACCACATGACTCACTATATACTATCCATCGATCAAGGCACAACGTCTTCTCGTGCAATTATTTTTGATGCAGCGGGTACGCGTATTGCTCAAGCGCAACAAGAGTTTGCGCAACATTTTCCGCAAGATGGGTGGGTTGAGCATACGCCGGACGATTTGTGGCAAACGACTTTAGATAGCTGCCGACAAGCCATAACTGACGCTGGCATTGACGCGTCTCAAATAGCAACCTGTGGGATAACCAACCAACGTGAGACAACCTTGGTATGGGAAAAAACAACAGGGAAATGCATTTATCCTGCAATCGTTTGGCAAGACCGTCGTACAGCTCAGTATTGCGCAAAACTTAAACAAGACGGAAAGCTCATGGCAGATATCCAGCAGAAGACCGGATTACTGCTAGATCCTTATTTTTCTGCAAGTAAAGTGCGTTGGATCTTAGATCACGTGGAAGGCGCACAAAGTCGAGCCGAAGCGGGTGAGTTATTATTTGGGACGGTGGATTGTTTTATCCTATGGCAATTGACTAAAGGCGCTGCGCATAAGACGGATGCGACCAATGCCTCACGCACGCTGTTGTTTAATATTCAAAAGCAAGAATGGGACAAAGAACTGCTTGAGCTTTTCAATATTCCAGCAGTCATGCTCCCGCAGGTCGAAGACAGTGCAGCGGATTTTGGTTTTATTCACTCAGATTGGTTGGGTTCAGCCATTCCTGTACAAGGTATTGCAGGCGATCAACAAGCTGCTCTATTTGGTCAAACGTGTTTCAAACCTGGTATGGCCAAAAGTACTTATGGCACAGGTTGTTTTATGATTGTCAACACCGGTGAGCACTGTGTTGTATCGGATAATCGCCTGTTGACGACGGTTGCTTATCGGATTGATGGGAAGCCCACCTATGCGTTAGAGGGCAGTATTTTTATGGCGGGTGCAACGATTCAATGGTTGCGAGATGGTTTGCAAATAATTCAACACGCCAAAGAAACCGAAGCGCTGGCTAAGCAAGTAAAACAGAACAATCCTGTTATCATGGTGCCAGCATTCACCGGTCTTGGTGCACCTTATTGGGAACCTAATGCTCGAGGTGCGATCTTTGGCTTAACTCGTGACACAGGCATCAAAGAGATTGTGGCAGCCGCCTTGCAATCGGTTGGTTTGCAAACCAAGGATTTACAAAAAGCCATGGAACAAGACGGTCAACGCCCGATGACACTACGGGTCGATGGTGGGATGGTTCACAATCAATGGCTAATGCAATATTTGGCCGATATCTTGGGAGCGCCGGTCCATGTCCCTGCGGTCACTGAGACAACCGCCCTTGGGGTAGCATACTTAGCTGGATACCAGCATGGCATCTATGAGTCGTTAGAACAGATCAGCGCAATGTGGCAGTTGCAACAGGATTATACGCCTAACTGGTCCAAAGCCGAACGTGATGAGCAATACGCACAGTGGCAATCTGCGGTTAAAAGAGTCATCCAAGCTTAACGGTTAGCTTGATAACTAGAATAATCCGGGTGTTGATAAGTATAACTTTGAGCAAGTAAAGGAGAGCTTATCAACATATCTGCCGTACTTGGATTACATGCAACTGGAATGTTCCATACCGCTGCAATTCGCAGTAACGCTTTGATATCAGGGTCATGTGGCATGGCTGCGAATGGGTCCCAAAAAAAGAACAAAACATCACACCCTTGTTCAGCGATCATTGCACCAATTTGTTGATCGCCTCCCATCGGTCCACTCAGTAGTGCAGTCAACTCTAGCTGAGCCACATTTGCAATCAATTTTGCCGTCGTCCCCGTTGCATAAAGTTGATGTTTTGCAAGACGGTCTCGATGGTCTAAACACCACTTTGCGAGTGTGTCTTTCATATTGTCATGTGCTACCAGTGCAATGCGTTTCTGTTCTGGAGATTGATGGGTCGTGTATTGCATAATCTTAAGTTATGGTTAGTATGTACCTTGTTTATATATGAAAGCGTCTCAAGGCGCAAAGACTTTGGAGTAAAAATGCGTGTATTTTTGTTGTTCTGTATGACGTTGACTCTTATGGCATGTGGTGGAGGCAGTGCTGAATCTGTTTCCGTACCGCCAGCGAACACACCGACTAATCAAGCGCCAGAAATTACTTCATTTACTTTGGCGAATGTATCTGAGCAAGGGCTAGTAACCTTAAATTGGCAAGTGACAGATAGTGATACGACCAATTTGCGTTGTACTTTGACAATGCAAGGGGCATCGCCAGAAACGCATCAAGTGAATAATTGTATTTTGACCACACAGTTTGTTTTTACGGTGGCTCAAAATGGAACCTATCGCGCCCGGTTAGACGTCAGTGATGGGAGTGAAACAACCTCACAGACACTGGCTTTGACAGTCACTCAAATCCCACCGCCGGATACCAGTATACGCACTATGAAGATTTATTATCTTCACTCTAGTGGATTTTATGCAGGCTGGGGCTTACATTTGTGGGGCAACTCAGTCGATCCAGAGTATGTTACGACCTGGCAAAATGCCATGCCTCCAACCCGTGTGGAAAACGATTATGCGTATTGGGAAGTACCGATTGTTGATGAAGACCAAATTTTTAGTTTTATTGTGCATTTTGGCGACCTCAAAAGCCCTAATTACGATTTGATTCTTACTCCTGCGACCTTTGGCGATACCGTGTGGGTCACTGAAGGCAGTGTCGCGGCAGAAGGGCCTGGAATAACGGCGACTCCGTTTAGCACTGAGGCTGAAGCAAGAGCGGCATTAGAACAAGTCATGGCAAACAATGGCAATGAAAGCGAGGCGCTAGATTTTTCTTCCATAGAGCCACTACCTGTAGAGCAAAATATCGCGGATGATTGGTGGCAAAGCGCCAATTTTATGGAAATTTACGTGCGGGGTTATCAAGACTCTGATGGGGATGGAGTCGGTGATTTTAACGGTTTGACTCAGCGCTTACCGTATTTAGCTGAACTTGGGATTACCGCACTTTGGTTGATGCCTATCATGGAATCAGCAGATAACGATCATGGCTATGAGACCCAAAATTATCGAGATGTCGAAAGCGATTATGGCACATTATCTGATTTTCAGAATATGCTTGATGAGGCTGACCGTTTAGGGATCGCGATAATTATTGACTATGTGATGAATCATGCAGCATCGCAAAACCCATTGTTCCAAGATGCGGCCTCAAGCTCGAATCATCCGTTGCGAGATTGGTTTATTTGGAATGACAGCGTTGATACTCAGTGGCAATTGTGGGGCCGTACACCTTGGCGCAATAGCCCGTATGGGGTGTATTATGGCGCATTTACTGAGCGCATGCCGGACTTCAATCTGCGCAATCAAGCGGTGTTGGAGTATCACAAAGATAGCATGCGTTTTTGGCTCAATATGGGGGTGGACGGCTTCCGCTTTGATGCTGTTGGCGTATTAGTCGAAAACGGCATCGGACAACTTGAGAATCAACCGCAAAATTTGACTGTCATGGGAGAGATGGCAAAGGTACTGGATGATTATCCTTATGCCTATATCGTCTGTGAGGCTCCGGGACAATTTCGTGATATGGCACAACCCGATAGTTGTGTGAACGCATTTAATTTCAGTGCTGGGCATACCATACTTGAAAGTGTCAAAAATCGCAGTATTTCGGCTGGATTACTCAATGAACTGAACCAAGCAAACCGCGATCAAATGCCGATGATATTGGCCAATCATGATTTTTTTGCGGGTAATCGTGTATATAACCAACTCAATGGTGATATGACGCAGTATCGTTTGGCCAGTGCAATGTATCTTTTATTATCGCCACAACCCTTTACCTATTACGGTGAGGAGATCGGAATGGCGGCTGGAGCGAATATGCAACCTGACGCATCATTACGCACCCCAATGAGTTGGAATAACGACGCCACACATGCGGGATTCTCAACACGTACTCCGTTTCGGGCCTTATCTCAAAATGCCTCTGTGAACAATGTTGAAGTCCAGCAGTTAGATAGCCTGTCGTTGTATTATTGGTATCAATCTTTGTATGCATTACGCAGTGCGCATCCGGTGATAAGCACAGGTGAGATGAACCTTTTAACCGGCAGCAATGAGCGTGTTCTTGCCTTTACCCGAACACATGAGGATTCTACGTATCTTGTTGCTATCAACGTAGGAAGTCAAAGTGGGACGTTGAGTCATGCGTTGGGACAATCTGCTCTGAGTCTGTTGAATACTGACGACGTTTCTTTCTCGACTAGCATGGTTTTGCCTCCAGGTTTTGTCGGTGTCTGGCAACTAACTAATGACTAACATTGCAATTCAAAATCTGCCTGCCCGCACGCTTTTCCATTTATCTGTACTTCTATTGAGTGTTCCCCAGCGTAGTAAGTGCGAGTCGTGATGGGTTTGATGGTATGGGTTTTGACAATCTCTACGGTCTGACCAGCAGTGAGTACAATTTCTTTCCATTTGAATACTTTGGGGTTTTTTGTGCCATTGGCTTTTTGATGCCAAACAATATAGTCAATCATCATTAATTGTGGTTCAGTTGAACGACTTTGAATGGAAAGATTAATGTCTAATGACTCCCCCATTATAATCGTTTTTTTTGATAATGAGAGTTGTACATTGGCTTGTACCCCTTCAAAACCGAATAGCGCCAAGGTTTGAATATGACCTTGTTTAAGCAAGGTGCGACATCCATGTTTGAGTAAACGTTGTCTGGTTTTATCAAGTTGCCACCATGATGTTGCTGTATCACACACCCAATCAGGATGAAGCTTGCTGTGATCGTTTAGGTGGTTAGCAACGGATTTTCGTACATAATCACTAGGGTCGTCTTTTAATGCATCCAATATTGGTAAGCTTAACTTTGGATCTGCACCCAGTTCCGGGAGTTTGATCCCCCAAGGTAAAACCGGTCTTGTCCCTTCTGAAGCAAGGCGTCGAACGTGCTGATTAGGGTGCTTTGTCCAGTGTAAACATTGCACGAGAGTGCGCTTGGGAAACGCTCGTAAAAAAGGCCGGATAGCAAATTCCGCGCTGAACCTGCTGGTCATGACTTCTAGCGCCGTCATACTTAACTCAAAATACTCATCTGTCAGTCCTCTATGCGCAACAAAGTCCGCACAAGGCATAATCATCCAACCTGAGATACCTTTAGGAGCAAAATCTTGGGTAGTCCAGCCTGCTTGAGCTGCATCCAGTCCCAACGCTGCAAAATCGGGCGCCAGTGAGGCCATTAAGGTCGCAATAGCATCAGCAAAATCGTGCGGTAAATGGCTGACTAAAGCTTGAGTAATTTGTTGTGAACGCGCCTTAAACTCCAAGGATTCGAGTTTATGACTTGCTTCAAGGACAAAAGTTTCGAGTGGGAAATCAGGATAATTAGCGGTTATTGTTTTGCCAAGAGCCGAAATGGATTGATGGTTATACTGTTGTTTGAAAGACTTTGGCATAGTAAATTCTCAAAGTAACTTAATCGATTAAGTTTTGCTTGTAACTGTGTTAAATAATTGTTAGTTTAGCATTGTGTGTTCAATTTTGAGTGAATAAAAAGTGAAAGCAATTTATTGTATTGGTGAGTTACTGATTGATTTTGTGTGTACCGACAAAGGGACAGACTTATCCATAGGTGAGAATTTTTTAAAAAAACCAGGCGGGGCCCCTGCGAACGTTGCTGCAGCGGCAGCGCGTCTCGGAGGTAATGCGCATTTTGTCGGAGCCGTGGGAACGGACCCTTTTGGCAATTTTTTAGCTGATTACATTACTCAATTCGGGGTGGATACTGATTTGTTACAACGTTCAGACCGACCGACAACGCTCGCATTTGTTGCCTTATCAGAGGACGGAGAACGCGATTTTGTCTTCAATCGAGGTGCAGATGCAGATCTGCAACTTAACGATGAGTTGTTGGATATGATCAATCGCGGTGGCTTGTATCACTTTGGGGCGGCGACTTGTTTTTTACCAGGCGCACTCAAAGAAACCTATCGAATTGTATTAGACAGCGTCAAAGATAAAGGGAATTTTATTAGTTTTGATCCGAACTATCGGGATGCGTTTTGGGCTGGACATGAAAAAGAATTTGTTGCGCACTGCCAACCGTTTATTGAAAAAGCCAATGTGGTTAAAGTCAGTGACGAAGAGCTTGAGTTGCTCACCGGTCAAAAGGATATTGAACAGGGTGCTCAGCAACTATTAGACAAAGGTCCGGAGGTGATATTTGTAACATTAGGCGCTAAAGGATGTTATGTCGCCACTCATGAAGAGCATTTTATTGTCCCGCCATATCAGATTGATGTTCAAGATACGACAGGTGCCGGAGACGCTTTTATTGGCGCGATACTGTATCAAGTCGCGGTACAGGGTTGGCATACCGATAAGGAACATTTAACCAGTTATGTACAATTTGCGTCAAAAGTAGGTGGTCTTGTGTGCTCTAAACTCGGTGCCATGACCGCACTTCCGACGCTCGAACAAGTCAATTCAACTGTATTTGTTGAAAAAACAGCCAGCTGATTCAGGGAACCTATACCCAGTATTCGATTTGTTTGTGTTAGGTGCGTGATTACGTCATAATTACGCATCTTTTTATTCCTTTTTCATTTGTTTGGAGCACATGCATGAAAGCATTGTCGGATATTGGTTTAGTTGGTTTGGCTGTAATGGGGGAAAATCTCATTCTGAATATGGCATCCAAAGGCTATACAGTCACCGCCTTTAACCGTTCTTATGACAAAGTGGAAAAGTTTCTAAATGGTCGAGCCCAAGGTAAAACCATTCGCGGAGCAAAGGACATACCAGAGTTTGTTGCATCTTTAGAAAAACCGCGCAAGGTCATGCTAATGGTCAAAGCTGGCCAACCAGTCGATGATTTTATCGAAAAGCTCATTCCTCATTTAGAACACGGTGACATCATCATTGATGGCGGCAACACGCATTATCCAGATACTAATCGACGCACTCAGTATTTACGTGAAAAAGGCTTACACTTTATTGGTACTGGTGTTTCAGGTGGTGAAGAAGGTGCGTTAACCGGTCCTTCAATCATGCCAGGCGGTGCTCCAGAGGCGTGGAACAGCGTCAAAGATATTTTCCAAAATATCTCAGCCAAAGTCACCGATACTGCAACGGGGGAGCAAGCGCCATGTTGTGACTGGGTCGGTGAAGACGGCGCTGGGCATTTTGTCAAAATGGTGCACAACGGGATTGAATATGGTGATATGCAGCTGATTTGTGAAGCGTATCACATTATGCATGATGTGGTTGGCTTAAACTCGGACGAAATTGCCGACGTGCTGGAGGCTTGGTCTAAGACTGAACTCGATTCTTATCTCATTGACATCAGTATTGATATTTGTCGCTATAAAGACACTGACGGTACTCCACTTGTCGAAAAAATCTTAGATACAGCCGGGCAAAAAGGCACAGGCAAATGGACTGGCGTAACGGCTTTGGAATTGGGGATTCCCTTGACCTTGATTGCTGAATCGGTATTTGCCCGTTGTATCAGCGCGCAAAAAGACGCTCGCGTGGCGGCATCCTCAGTGCTCTCTGGCCCTGTAAAAGCTAAATTCACCGGCGACAAGGAAGCGTTCCTAGAAAGTTTACGCCAAGCGTTGTTAATGGCGAAAATGATTTCGTATGCCCAAGGCTATGATTTGATGACCGAAGCTGCCAAAGAGTTTGGCTGGCACCTTAACTATGGTGGCATCGCATTAATGTGGCGTGGCGGTTGTATTATACGTTCTGCGTTTTTGGACAATATTAAAGTCGCCTATGATAACAATCCTGCATTATCGAATTTGTTACTGGATCCGTATTTTAGTGAGACAGTGCAGAATGCACAAAGCGGTCTGCGCCAGGTGCTAGGTCAATCGATTAGTGTAGGCATTCCGACGCCTTGTTTATCAGCGGCATTGAATTATTTTGATTCGTATCGCACAGCTCGACTGCCTGCTAACCTATTACAAGCACAACGCGATTATTTTGGTGCACACACCTATGAACGTTTAGATGGTCTTCGTGGTGAATTCCACCATACCAATTGGACAGGACGTGGTGGCGATACTGCCTCAACGACTTACGATGTGTAAAACAAAAGGGAGCTAAACGCTCCCTTTTTTGTCACCAAAGAATGTCTCGAGATACAAGGCTTCCACTTTATCCCTCGCCCAGGGAGTGCGTCGCAAAAACTTCAGTGATGATTTGATCGAAGGGTCATTGCTAAAGCAGTTGATGCGAATTCGGGCATACAGAGGATACCAGCCGTAATGGGCCTGTAGTTCCGTTACTATTTGTTCTAGCTTGATGCCATGTAATGGATTGTTAGGTTGTTCCTGAGTCACTTTTGGGGTTCGATAGCTTTTTTTACGTTGTAAAAAGTATGAATGAAGGTGAATCGAATGGCAAGAACAGACGCTACCACTTTGTTAATGATTAATTCTCGTACACTTTTTTGCTAAATGATTGTTACCTTTTTTTAACATTGCATATTGATCTTTACTTACAGATCGATATAATTCGGTAATGGAAGCGCTTACATTTATAGGATTGCATCCATTTTTTTGGCCTATAAATGAAAGCGCTTACACAGCTACTAACTACAACATATGTGGTTTTAGGACCTAACTAGAAACGTTCCATTGGGGCAACACAATGAAGAAAACACTCTTGAACAGATCAAGAATCGCAGCGATATTTGCCGCAGCAACCCTTGTGGGTTGTGGTGGCAGTGCCAGTGATTCAGCGACAGTTACTGATATAACTACTGTCAATCCAATTCAACCTGTCAATGATTGGCAGCTTGTTTGGGCGGATGAATTTGATGGCAGTGCCATCGATGCAGAAAAATGGACCCACGAAGTCAACTGTGACGGAGGTGGTAACCAAGAACTTCAATGCTATACCGATTCTGCAGAGAACTCTTTTGTCTCTGACGGCACACTCAAAATTGTTGCAAAACTCAATGACGGTGCCGCAGGTGATAGCGATGATGACTACACCTCAGCTCGATTAAATACTCAATATAAAGGCGATTTCAAGTACGGCCGTATTGAGATGCGTGCTAAATTGCCTAAAGGTCAAGGTACATGGCCGGCATTTTGGATGATGCCGACAGATTCTGTATACGGCGGATGGCCGAAATCTGGTGAAGTCGATATTGTTGAAGCGGTCAACCTTGGGGCAGACCGTGCCGATGGTTCTGCAGAAAGCAATATCTATGGCACGATTCACTATGGTGCAGGTCCTAGCAGTGATTTTTCTGGTGCGGCACATACACCAGCAAGCAACCCAGCTGATTCGTTCAACCGTTACGCAATTGAATGGCAAGAGGGTGAAATTCGTTGGTACTTCAATGACGTATTGTATGCGACCCAAAGACAGTCTGAGTTGCGAACTAATTCAAGTGGCGAAGTAACAGGTTTACGTCATCGCGGTTGGTATGCTGAACTCTATGATATTGCGACGGGTCAATTAGAGACAGATTACTCTTCTGCTCCGTTTGACCAAGATTTCTTCTTGATTTTGAACCTTGCAGTAGGTGGTTCGTGGCCGTCATCAGTCAATGAAGGTGGTGTTGATCCGACGATGTTTACTGGTGCAGGTCAAACATATGAAGTTGATTATGTTCGCGTGTATCAATGTGCAGCTGACCCACAAACCGGTCGTGGCTGTGAAACGACTGCGCCAGGTTATAATGTGCCAGTAGAAGATGGTGGGAAACTTGTTTCTGGTAAAGCGCCTTCTCCGACACTGTCTGCCGGCGAACCGGATCCGATTACTATTTTTGATGATGAAACAAACTTAAGCTGGGTGGCTTGGGACTGCTGTGGCGGCACCACTCCTGCATTAGTCGCTGACGACGCGGCTCGTGGCAATGTTTACGAGTTTACCGTATCTGAATCAGGCGGCGCAAACGGCACGGTATTTGGTTTCATTACGCGTTCTTTGTTCTTACCACAAGATCCTTCACTCGGTATTTCTGCGGCGCCACATAACGCACTGGCAATGGCTGAAAGTGGTTATGTGACATTTGACGTCAAAGTCATGTCACAGCCGACCGATGCTGACGCACGTTGGATGTTTAAGATAGAAGCAGATGAAGGAAACGCGGGAGCATGGGAACAGCCGTTGTCTAACTTTGGTCCAGCACCAAGTGTTGGTCAATGGACAACATACCAAATTCCACTTGCTGATATTCAAGCGGCTGGTGTTGATTTGACTTCACTTGATGTCATCATGGTCTTCCCAGAGTGGATGCGTGGTGCAGGTGCGGTATTCCGTATGGACAATGTTGCTATATTAGACGGCGCAGCAACGGGTGGAACGCCTGATGTTGTGTATGAACCAGCAGCGTTTACTGAAGCATTCGGTAATGCATCGGTCACTGATAACACCTTTATTTTCCCAACAGGGGCAGAAGCATGGGCAGGTTTTGCTAACTTAAATGATAGCATTTATCCAATGCAATTCCCGAACGGTGGTTCAATTAGCTTCACGGCATTTGTGCCTGAAGGTAGCCCTGACGTAGATGTGCGTTTCGTATTCGAATTTAACCCATATCCAGACGTCAACCCAACCTTTGGTTCGGATGTGGTCACCGTATCCGGTTCGGAAGCTCGTACTTACACAATTGAATTACCTGCGCAAGATGCAGAGAATACGTATTCATCATTCTTGCTGTACCTTAATACCCAAGATGCACCAGTAAACATTACTAATGTCGTGGTTACGCAAAAAGGTATCTCGGCGGGTACGCCAGACGTGGATTACGATCCTGCAGCGTTTACCGAAGCGTTTGGTAATGCGTCTATCACAGATGGTAATACTTATCTCTTCCCAACAGGGGCTGAGGCATGGGCTGGTTTTGCTAACTTAAATGACAGCATCTACCCAATGGAGTTCCCGAACGGCGGTAAAGTTACATTCCGTGCGGCAATTCCAGAAGGTGGTGTGGCAGTTGATGTACGCTATGTCTTTGAATTCAACCCATATCCAGATGTGAATCCAACCTTTGGCACAGACGTGGTGACAGTAAATACCACTGAGTTAACAACCTATACGGTTGAATTCCCAGCACAAGATGCGGGTAACACATATAGCTCATTCTTGATGTATCTAAATACTCAAGATGCGCCGGTAACTATCACCGATGTCGTGGTAACTCAAAAAGGTCAAGCAGGTGCAGTTGCTGCTGATGTAGAAACTGACCCAGCGGCGTTTACTGAAGCATTTGGTAACGCGTCAGTGACCGAGGGCACATTTGTGTTCCCAACTGGGGCAGAAGATTGGGCTGGATTTGCAAATCTGACCGATACAATGTATCCGTTGCAGTTCCCTAATGGTGGCAAGATTACCTTCACTGGTTCAGCCCCAGAAGGCAGCCCGGGTGCGAATGTACGCTTTGTGTTTGAATTTAATCCGTATCCAGACGTCAATCCAACATTTGGTGTGGGTCCAGTGTTTGTATCGGGTGCAGAAGCAACCTATACCATTGAGATTCCAGCACAAGATGCGGAAAACACATATAGCTCTTTCTTGATGTATCTCAACGACCGTGATGCGCCAGTCAACGTATCTAATGTAGTTGTGACTCAATATCAAATTGGCGACCTAGAAGCACCAGCTGGTGGCAACACAGGCGGTGATACTGGTGGCGACACAGGCGGTGATACTGGTGGCGATACAGGCGGTGATACTGGTGGCGACACTGGCGGTGATACTGGTGGCGACACTGGTGGCGACACTGGTGGTTCAAGCTCACCTTATGCTGTGATGCAACCCTTTGCTGATTCAGGTGCTGTGAAAGACGGTGATACTTATACTGTTCCAAATGATGCAGTAGAGTGGGCTGGTTTTGCGAATGACAATGCAACGTTATATCCATTTAATTTTGCAAACGGCGGTACCATTACGTTTACTGCGGCGTTACCTGAAGGTGGTGCACAAGCTGACGTTCGTTTCCGCTTCGAAAATGCACCTTATCCTGATGTAAACCCTGCGTTTGACGCTGGTACAATTTCTGTTAGTACCACGACACCGACAACGTACACAATTAACGTTGAAGCTCGTCCAGCAGAAGAAAATTACAGCTCACTATTAATGTATATTGACACGCGTGATACGCCGGTGATTATTACAAATATTGAGGTAACTGAAACCCCAATGCCGGGTGAAGAAGTTGCTACAGCTGTGATGCAACCATTTGCGGATTCAGGTGCTGTGAAGGACGGTGATACTTACACCGTTCCTGCAGCGGCAGTGGAATGGGCTGGATTTGCTAACGATAATGCAGATTTATATCCGTT
>JALRKK010000072.1 GCA_023268935.1 Glaciecola sp. | reverse complement strand
TCTTCGCCGAAGTTGTGGTAGTTGCGGAAGGTCAGCACTATGTCGGCATCAGTTACGCCATAGTCACTCATTTCTAGCGAATACAGCTTTGCGCCTTCTTCACGCCAGATTTTAGCATCTTTGGCGACTACATTGATCTTGTCAAAAGGTGCTTCACCTAGGAGGTGTTTTTCAACTCGGCTAGTGCCCAATGCGACATAATAGTCGCCTTTTTCGTGCAGTACGGGTGCCAAAATCCGGGTATACCAACCACCACCAGGAATCAGTTCAACCACTTTCATGTCGGGCTCAAGCCCAAAAAACGCCAACGTTTCTGCTGGCTTGCGATTACGGTCGCGCTCGGCATCACGCTCTGGCCGGCCATCGGCATTTTGTGCTTGTTTGACTAAGCTTTTTAAATCCGAACTGACATGGTCACCGTGATTGTGAGCCAACCCGCTAAAGCTGGAAACTGCAAGCCCCATTAAGCCTGCTATTAACAAGTTTTTTGTTACCTTCATACTGTCGTCCTTTTGTTATTGTCGATATCTAATTGAATAAGTACGTGCGCCCCAACCAGATGATCACGATGCATCCGGATAAGATCGTCACCGCTTTCCACTTATATTCACGCAACATCGCTTCGGCACGATCACCAAAGCGCAAAACCAACCAAGCAATCCCAAAATATCGCAATACTCGAGAAATCGCGATCGCCACAAGATACCAGCCTAATGGATAACCGGATGCTCCGGCTGCAATCATCGCAAGTTGCAATGGGATCGGTGCAATACCAGCAAGAACGATAAACCAAAAGCCTTCTGTGTTCATGCGCCACATGATGTCATCAAACGTGGCTTGATCGCCAAATAAACTGATGATATGTGATTCAAACAAGTTAAACACCCAAAGACCAATCGCATAGCCTAATAAAGCTCCTACAATACAACCTAAGGTTGCTACGGTGGCAATGTGCCAAATTTTATCACGGCGTAATTGTGACACTGGGATCAGCACGGTCTCAATAGGGATAGGTACAACAGTGGATTCGGCAAATGATGCTGCGCCAATCCCCGCTAACATGTGCTCTGACTCGACCCAGTGTTTGACCCTGCGTTTTAGCGCCCTGATCATCCGTGATTACTGCAAACTGTGCTTGTAGACTTGGCCATCTTTCATCACAAACGCCACGTTTTCTAAGACGGTGATGTCCTCTAGGGGATTGCCTTGTACCGCGATCATATCAGCCAGTTTGCCTTCGCTGATTGAGCCCAGTTCCTCTTCAATGTTGAGGAGGTCAGCGGTATGCATGGTTGCACTCAAAATCGCATCATGCGCTGGCATGCCCGCCTCCACCATAAGCGCAAATTCTTGTGCATTGGTGCCATGTGGACTGACCCCAGAATCGGTACCAAATGCAATCTTAACGCCATAAGCATGCGCCTTACCGAACGTGCTTTGAATCAGTGGGCCAATCGCTGCAGCTTTAGGACGAACCACTTCAGGGAAAAAGCCTTTGATCTTGGCTTTTTGCGCCACAAAGTTACCCGCAATTACCGTCGGCACATAAAACGTACCAGCTTTGACCATCGCTTGCATGACTTCTTCATCCATATAAGTACCGTGCTCAATCGAATCAACTCCTGCATTAATCGCGCGCAACATACCTTCTTTGCCATGCGCATGCACCGCGACGGTCATGCCGTAATCTTTCGCTGTTGTCACGATCGCATTGAGTTCGTCTTGCATAAATTGTGGGTTTTGACCGTTTTTTGCAAGGGATAATACGCCCCCCGTTGCGGTGATTTTAATGAGATCTGCACCGTCTTTATAGCGTTGACGCACTGCTTTTCGAGCATCTGCCACGCCATTGACCACACCTTCTTTTGGGCCTGGATCACCCATAATTTGGTTTGTTGTGCCGTTAGTGGGATCCGCATGCCCTCCTGTGGTCGCGATGGATTTGCCAGTCGTAAAAATACGAGGACCAACAGCCATGCCACGGGCAATGGCTTTGCGCAACGCTATGGTTTCATTGTAGCTATCTCCCAAATTACGTACCGTGGTAAAACCGGCCATAAGTGTTTTTTCAGCAAAATGAGCGGCGCGCAGGGCATAGTCGGCACCATTTAATTGGAAGCGTTGCATGTACGTGCTGGGGCCTTCATGTTGATAAGATAGATGCGTGTGCATGTCCATTAAGCCGGGCAAGACAGTATGTTGAGATAAGTCAATGACCCTATCACCGTCATTCGCCTCAACAAACCCTTCGCGTAGGGCATGAATCTTGTTTTCGCGCACAATGATCGAATGATTTTGTAGAATTTGCTTCTCTTCGGCAGTAATGATGGTGCCAGCATGTATGATTGTATCAGCATTGCTCAACGTGCTTATACATGCGAGAAGTGAAAGGGCTAAGAAACGCATAACGATTTTCCTTTTTGTTAATTTTATATCGTATCTGCCCAATCTACGAAAAAAAACCGACAAAATCCATCTTTATCTCATGCGCTTAATTTTGCAGTGCACTGCGTAAATCGCGTAATTTGCGCATGACTAAACGCATATTCTCAGGCCCCATGCGCAAGAACTGTTTTTGTGCAGGGCTCAATGCCTCTAGCTGAGGATTTGCGAATTGATACATGGCACGGTCAGTTTGAACCGCAATCGGCAAGCTAACAACAGGGGTATCTAGTAGCTGATTGATGGCCTCAATGAGTGTGTCATTGAACGTACTACCAGGTGTCGATATTTCCTCAAATTGAGCGTTGAGTTGATCGGAATATTTGGCGTAAAGCGCTAAGATATCTTCCGTTTTCATTTGTGCAAACGCTTCAGCATAGGGGCGATAGCGCTCAAAACTAACCGGATTAATGTAGAGCATGTTGGCTTGTTTGTAGACACTGAATTCGGCCTTGGGCGCATTCAACAAATGGGTGCTAGCGGGAAGATCACCTTGGGCTGTATTGACCACACTGGCAACCACTCGACTCAAAATCCCCTCGTTCACGACTAAGGTGGTGAGCATGGGCACCTTGCTAAGCGCTAGGATAGTTTCTTTGACCGCCAGATCCGAAATATCCAAAGGTTCTGGGGCTACCATCACTTCTTCAGGCTCGATGAACTCTGATGTGACTTCAGCTAACTCTTCGACATTAACTTCGGGCAGTGGCGCAACCTCCACAAAATCTTCCGCAACAAACTCTGGCGCAGCTTCTACAAGCTCCTCTGATTCAGGGATGGCTGGCGCCATATCATCGATTTTTTTCACAGGTACTGGTACCGAAACTGGAGCGGGCTCTACTTCCTCGGAGCTAGGCCAGAACACCAAGACTAAAATCAACACGAGCAACAGTGCGATGGCAATCTGAATGGATGGGAACGGTTTAACTTGTTGATTCGTCTCTGTCACGTCAAACAATCCTTAATACGGTTGAGAGTTTATTTTGTTAGTCATCTAAATCTTACATTGAGTTCCGCAAAAGCGGAATAAGCATTATGACTTATGTGAATTATTCAGGAAGCTTTCACTTTCGGGATCTTTTCAGCACCTAAAAGGGTATACATAATATGTGATGTGAGCGGCTGAGCTTATGAAGTTTTATCTTGAAGAATTTACCCCAAAAAAACACATTGAACATCTCGAAGTCCAGTCTTTTGAGATGAATGTATACCTTGTCAAAGTGACCATCACTGGAGAGACCGGATTTGTGTATGATGCAAAAGACAACATTGCACGCTTTCACAGCACCCAGCACATCCGTGAATTTTTTCATCAATGCATTGTCGATGATGCGTGTATGGTGCATGATTCTCCTTATGATGAAATGATTGGTAATCCCCCAAAAACACAGCAGCCTCTGGCGATGCCGTTTTCCTTGGAGCAACCATATTAACTAGAACATAGGAAAGACTTTGCAAGCGTTGATAACTTGGCTCAACTTGAGCGATATCCCACCCAAAGCGCGCAAACCATACATACAAGCCTTCAGTTACATCAACTGCGCTTGGATCAATGAGTATTTTGTGTTGGAAGACAAAGACAAAAAGACCTTGGGCGACCCTGAGACTTACGTATTAAAACTTGGTGGCGAGGTGTTATTTGGTTGCATCAATAATGAAGTCGCAGTAACCTGTTGTGTACTAAAAATAAACAATGAATTGTACGAGTTATCCAAAATGGGTGTCGCTGAAGCTTACAAAGGTCAAGGACTCGCATCACTTTTGGTCCCACAAGCCATTGCGACAGCCACCCGCATGGGAGCCAAGACGTTATTTTTAGAATCCAATAGACGTTTAACCAACGCATTGGCTATTTATGAACGACATGGTTTTAGGGAAGTCCCCATGCAAGAAACGCCGTATGCACGTGCCGATATTCGAATGGAGATCATCCTATGAATATCACGCCTTATACCTTACGAGGTTCCGCTTCGTTTGTTGGTAATGACTACGTTACGACACACCACTCGTTAATACCCGAACAACATTTTACCGTTTTTAACCCTGTTACGCATGAAATCATCGTGCATCTTCACAGTGCATCGGCAAGTCACATTGAAACGGCATTACGCTTAGCTAGTCAAGCTATAAGTAAGTACCCGCTATCGCTTACTGATAGGCAATCCTTGTTAGTGAAGACAGCTAACTTGATCGAAGAACAGGTTGAATCACTGTCACTGTTACTCAGTAACGAATCTGGTAAAACCGTTAGCGATGCCAAAGCTGAACTTCATTATGGCATAAGCTATCTGCGTTATTATTCACAAGCGTCCAATGTGCTTGCCAAACCGGAACAACACGATGGATTTGTGATAGAACAGCGTCCCGTAGGGGTCGTGAGTGCGATAACACCGTGGAATTTTCCCAATGCGATGATTTTGCGCAAAGCCTCAGCAGCCCTTGCGGCGGGTTGTCCATTTATCGTGAAGCCCTCCGAAATAACACCATTGTCTGCGCTGGCGATTGCTGAGTTGATGGCGCAAGCTGGTTGGCCAGAAGGCTGGTTTGCTGTGCTCGTCAGTGACCATGCTAACGAGGTGGGACATATTCTTACCTCTGATCCAAGAATTGCCAAATTTACTTTTACCGGATCTACGGCGGTGGGTAAACAGCTTAATGTGCAATGTGCCCAACATCTCAAACGGGTGTCGATGGAGCTCGGTGGTAATGCGCCATTCATGGTGTTGAGTGATGCTGATATCGATTTAGCCGTGAGCGAGTTGGTTAAAAACAAATTACGCAATGCCGGTCAAGTCTGTGTGGCGGCCAACCGAATATACGTGGCAGAAGCAATCTATCAGGATTTTGCAGATAAATTGAGTCAAGCGCTAAGCAAGCTCAAATCAGGTGAACCTCACGATCCACAAACACAAGTTGGCAGCCTGATCCACTCCAAAGCGGCGAGCAAAATCGCAGCCATAATCGAACATGCTCAAGCACAAGGGGCAATAAGACTCACCGGAAAAGAATATCGAGCGGGCAGTGCCTACCATGATCATACGGTCCTAACCAATGTCAAACACGATGACGATATTTGCCAGCAGGAAATTTTTGGGCCAGTATATCCACTTATTAGTGTGGCATCTGACGATATAGAGGATTGGCTAAAATTAGCTAATGATACGACTGCTGGGTTGGTCGCCTACGCTTTTTCGCAAAATTCAGATTCTATCAATCGTTTGAGCAACGGCTTGCGTTATGGCATGTTGGGTCTTAATACTGGAGTCATTTCCAATGCAGCCGCACCGTTTGGGGGGATCAAGCAGTCCGGGTTTGGTCGCGAGGGCGGCGTGCAGGGATTATATGACTACACGGCCGCACATTACATTAAACGCGTCTAGGGTCGTTTGAGTTGAATATTCAATAAAGTGCGTTTGTCGCTAAATTGCAATGAGCGCACTGACTTGGTTTGCTGATCAAACTTATCGGCTGTTTCTAAACCCTCGAGGTTGACCAGATTACTTTGTTTCGGCCACACATCAATCAGCACTTCATGCCGAATATCCAATTCAGTCAAATCATTTGGCATCGGCGCTTCTTGATATACGTAGAAAAATCGACCATCCACTTCGTAACCAACCAAAACCAAAGGCAGGGGGGTTGTATCGGTATACATTCCGAAGCGCTCGGTTACATATTGAGCAAACTGACGTTGAGTCTCACGCTGCTTTGATATATCTGCATCGCTATTAAACAGTGTTTTGACCGCGTGTTCGGCATCGTGCATATATAAGCGATGAACTACTTCAAGATGGTTGCTCCGGAGGTTGTGAGACACTGTGGTCACGCCGGCTTTTTGCTGATGGGCATGCACTGGCATCATGGCAACCCACAAGATACTGACGCAAACACACGTCAGTATCCGCCAAGAGATAGTTAAAGAGTTGAGTCTCATTCAGGTTGTTCCGTTTCTGACTCATCGGTTTTGAGCTCAGTGGTAATATCGTGCATGATGTCACGATACACTTTGCCACTGCGTTTTTTGCTTTTATAGGCTTCGATGCGCGACGGGATAATTTGGCGTGGATAGTGATTGTTATGCACATTCACATCGGCCGTTTCCCAGCGCGGGTCAACCGTGGCGGATACAACGGTTTTGTCAGTAATGATCAGCTTGCTGACC
>JALRKK010000035.1 GCA_023268935.1 Glaciecola sp. | reverse complement strand
AATGCTATGAGAAGAATGGTGGGTCGTGCTGGATTCGAACCAGCGACCAATTGATTAAAAGTCAACTGCTCTACCAGCTGAGCTAACGACCCAATCTTCGTCGATTGCTTAAGTCTCTAAGCAACGGGCGCATATAATACTGAATCTGGGGAATTGTGCAATAAAAAATTGCAGTTTAATGACAAAAATAAAGACTATGAGCGGTTTTCACACAAAACCACTCATAACTGCCTAATTTTACAACAAGTTCAATTGTTCCTGAGACATCTTAGCGAAGGTCGTATCAGGATATGATTGAATAACTTGGTTAAGATATGAACGAGCCTGAGAGACATTGCCCAGATTTTTCTCTATTATACCCAATTTCATTGTAACATCAGGCACTTTATTTGATTCTGGATATTTCTCGATGAGGGTAGCAAAGTGCAACTTCGCTTTCTCCCAGCCTTTTTCGTTATAGAATATTTGACCAAGCCAATAATGTGCATTTGGTTTAAAACGTGAGTTTGGATAATCTGCAGCAAAAGCTTCAAGCGCAGGTACCGCAGCTGCAGTGTTGCGCTGTTGTAAGATCAAGTTTACCGCAGCCTTGTATGCAGCTTCCTCACCCTCTACCCCAACTGGGCTAACTGTTGATATAGCAGCAGGTGTATCTTGAGCAACTGGTGTTGATGTTACCGCTATAGGCCGTTGCTCAGATAACCCATCCGCTTGGTCTTGTAAGGTTTGCGACTGCACGTCAAACGCTAACAACAATTCACGCTGACGTTGTAAAATCTTTTCAATTTGAAAGTTCTGTTCTTCAATCTGCCCGCGAATTTGACTCAATTCATCTTGGAGCTCAGTGATTTGCTCTTGAACACGTTGCTGACTACGCGTACGAGAATTGACAATACGCTCTAGGTTGGCCACTTTTTCGGCTAACTCTTGATCGTTGAGATTCACAACGGGCGCTTGTGCAAACACAGGCGCACTGTTGATGAGTATTATAGTGCCTACCATGGCACCTAGAATACGATATTTTTCCATTATCCATTACCTCATAAATGGAGGCTGTTTAATACACCACGACCGCGCGGCGATTTTGCGCAAAAGCGTACTCAGATGCGCCACTTACCGCTGGTTTTTCTTCACCAAAAGACACTACTGAGATCTGTGATGCACTAACGCCAGCGTTCAATAAATAGGTTTCAACTGCTTGTGCGCGACGCTCGCCTAAAGCAATGTTGTATTCAGGTGTACCACGACTGTCAGTATGACCTTGAATAACGACCGATTGGTCAGAATGTTTAACCAAAAACGCAGCATGCTTATCTAATGTTGCATAAAATTCTGCACGTATAGTTGAACGATCGAAGTCAAAATACACGGTTTGTTCAGCTTGTAATGCTTCACGTTCTTGCTTAACAACTTCTTCTGCGCGTTGTAAACGTGCGGCAGCTTCAGCTTGAACGCGTTGTGCATTCGCTTCTTCAGCGGCTTTTTGCGCGGCAGCTTGCTCAGCAGCAATGCGATTGCGTTCTGCTGCGAGTTCTTCCTCAGATGGACCAGATGTACAAGCCATTAAGGTCATAACTGGAACAGCAATTAAAACTGAACGAAGTGTGTTTGAAAGTTTCATAAAGTTTCCTTGTTTAAATATTTTATTCTCTACTACATTAAAAATGGCGACCAGCTAGGTGCTTTAATTTGCCCTTCAACAGCAGGTAGTCTTGCCTTAAAACGACCATCAAGTGATACTAAAGACAAAACTTGTTGTCCTTCGTGCAAGGCACTATAAATAATCATACTACCATTGGGCGCTAAACTTGGGGATTCATCAAGGTATGTTGTTGTTAACACCTGCAAAGCACCGTCCTGCAAATTCTGTCTAGCAATATGGTAATTCCCCTGAGTGCGATTCACTAATACAAGTTCTCGACCATCTGGAGAAATAGTACCACCTAAATTCATCTCCCCTTCAAAGGTTAAGCGTTTGACCCGCTTGTTTGACAAATTTACTCTATAAATCTGAGCTTTGCCACCCCTTTCGGAACTAAATATTAAGGATTGACCATCTGGCGACCAGGCTGGCTCGGTATCTATCGCCCGATGCCTTGTCACTCGAGTGAGCTTTCTAGTCGCAATATCCATTACGTATATTTCCGGATTTCCATCTTTCGATAGCACCATCGCTAATTGTTTACCATCTGGTGAGAAGCGCGGTGCACCATTAATCCCTGGAAAATCCGTCAACTTTACACGTTGAGTGGTGTATATATCCTGGATAAATATCTGAGGACGTCCATTTTCAAAACTGACGTATGCGAGCTTTTCCCCATCAGGCGACCATGAGGGCGACATCAGAGGTTCATCCGATGACAACAAACGAAACGCATTTTCACCATCATAATCAGAGACAACCAGCTGATAAGGACGCGGGTCGGTATTGCGGTCTTTGACGACCACATAAGCAATACGCGTTAAAAATGCGCCCTTTTGACCAGTGAGTTTTTCATAAATGACATCTGCGATACGGTGCGCAAATTGACGAAATTCAGAACCCGAAACCGTCAATGAGCGAGCGGCAATGACATGAGTTCGACTTTGCACTAATTGTCCATCACGCAATGATTGACCTTCTAAGGCCATCTGAGAGCCGCGTAATGTGTCTATCAATTCATAATCAATGCGGTAACGCTTTGGACCAATTTCAGTCACTGAGCCAACCACAATGGTATTAATGCCTTTATCGACCCAAGTATCGTAATCAACTTCGCTATCTGTATTGGGAAACTGTGGCATTTGTGCCATGCTGACAGGGTTGAACTTGCCCGAGCGACGCAGATCAGCAATGACTACATCAGTGATTTCACCGGGGAAAAATCCTTCCCCTTCGAACTTAAAAGGGACGACTGCTATTGGGGTCGCATTATCAACACCTTCGGTAATAATAATATTGAGCTGAGCTTGAGAATAGGCAGATAATACTGCATTTATCAGACAAAAGAGGGATAGCCAAAATCGTTTCATTACTGCTCTACCGTTAAGTTTATGTTTTTTAATTCCGCAAATACCGCAGGGTCCCGTGAAACGGGTAAGTTACTCGGTTTATACACTGCCGTTATTGCCGCTCGACACAATGCATCATCTCCGGATAATACATCGACTTTTAACACAACACCACCAATGCCCAAACGGATATTTAAACGACAATTTTTGCCTCGAAAAGCATCATTGGTGATTAAATTGCGTTGAATGGTTGCTTTTATTAACGCAGCATAACGTTGCTTCTCGGTTAATACTTTTTGCTGTTCAGCTTTCTGAATTTCAGCTTGTTCGGCAGCCAAAGCCTCTCGTAAAGCCTCATCCGCTTTGGCTTGTTCAGCCATGCGCTTGGCTTTTGCCTCAGCCTTTGCACGTGCTTCTTTTTCCTTTTGCAAACGCTCTTGCTCTTTGCGCTCTGCTTCCTCACGCTTGCGTTTCGCAGCCTCTGCCGCTTTGCGTTCTAACTCACGTTGCTCACGTTGCTCCGCTTTGCGCTTGGCTTCCTGTGCCTTTTTGTTCTGCTCAGCTTTGCGGCGTGCCTCTTGCGCACGTTGTTTGCGCGCTTGCTCAAGGCGTTGTTGCCTTTGCTGCTCATCATATCGGGCTTGCGTTACCTCAGGAGAAACAAAACTAGCATTGATTACGATAGGTTGTGCCTCAACCGGTATTTCTAACGTTTTACTGTCGATACTAAAACCGACGCTCGCTATGAGAAACACCAGTAACAAAAGATGAAAGAGTACAGAGAACCCCCAATCTGAATATACCCAGGTTTGCCACTTATTCGCTTGCATCAGTTGGTTTTAGGCTCCGTCATTAACCCCACTGACGGTACGCCGGCATTTTGCAAAACCACCATGAGTTCAACAATTTTTTCATATTGCACTTGACCGTCAGCTTTTATATATACCGGTCTTGCTGGGTTACTCTCCAGTTCAAATTGCACTAATGTTTGCATATCCGGTCGTGTTATTGGGCTTTTAGGATCGTCACCAACATTGAGATAATATAAACCTTGTGCATCCATGGTTGCGATCAAAGGGTCGACCTCCGCATCTTCCACAATCTTGGCATCGGCATCAGGTAAATCGACATCAACACCTTGGGTGACTAATGGCGCAGTCACCATAAAAATAATCAGTAATACCAACATGACATCGATATAGGGTACGACATTCATTTCTGCTACTGGCTTGCGCCGTTTGCGAACGTACACGGTCATTTATTAATCGCCTGACGTTGCAAAATTGACGCAAATTCTTCCATGAAGTTGATATAACCATTTTCGAGCTTTTCGACTTGATTGCTAAATCGGTTAAAAGCTATTACCGCTGGTATTGCTGCAAATAACCCAATAGCTGTTGCAATAAGCGCCTCGGCAATACCTGGAGCAACCATTGCTAACGTGGCCTGCTTAACTTGACCAAGTGCAATAAAAGAATTCATGATGCCCCACACCGTGCCAAACAAACCAATATATGGGCTGGTTGAGCCGACGGTTGCCAGGAAAGACAAGCGCGCTTCTAAATGATTGACCTCACGCGATAAAGCAATACGCATAGCCCGGCTTGCGCCATCTAGAACGAGCTCCGCATCGTCGGTGGATTTGCGCAAACGAACAAATTCTCTGAACCCAGCAACAAATATGGAATTTGGTCCGGCGACAGAATCTTGTTCGGACAGCTCGCGATATAAACCATTGAGATCGGTACCTGACCAAAATTTGTCTTCAAAATATTCAAGCTCTAGCTGCGCACGTGACAAAATACGCGAACGCTGAAAAATATATGCCCATGATGTAATCGAAATCACAATTAATAAAATCATCACTAACTTAACGACAAGACTTGCTTGCATAAATAAGCCAATGAACGACATGTCATGTACCACTGATAAGTTCCTTACTGAGTTCTGCTGGAATCGCCCGAGGTCTCATGGTGGTTAAGTCTACACAGGCGACTTTAACCAAGGCTGAAACCAGCGTTGTATTGTTATAGGTTATTGTTTGAGTAAAGACCATAGATGCCCGTTTGAGTTCAGTCAAGGCTGTTTGAACGGTGATTATTTGCTCAAATCGCGCTGGTGCTAAGTTATCCATCTCAACTCGACGCACCACAAACGCAATGTTTTGATCGAGCAAATCTGACTGAGATACTCCGATGGCGCGTACCCATTCACTGCGGCCTCGCTCAAAAAATTTAAGGTAATTGGCATAGTATACAACACCTCCAGCATCAGTATCTTCATAATAAACACGAACATCGAGTTTATTAACATTCTGTTTACTCATTAGTTTTTCTAATCCAAATATGGAATTTATCTCAATTGTGAAAAAGCAATTCTCGACTATAATACTCGCCATCAATTGAGAGTTTGTTCACATTGATAGCTGACTATCGTCAGGTTGTTTTTTTCCTTTAACACTTGTTGTTTTTGCCCACCTTTTCGGTGGGCTTTTTTTATCTATCCGGCGTGAACCCCAGATGTTGATAGGCTCTATCTGAAGCCACTCGACCGCGTGGTGTGCGTTGCAAGAAGCCTTGTTGAATCAAATACGGTTCAATGACATCTTCAATGGTTTCTTTTTCTTCACCAATCGCTGCGGCTAAGTTATCTAACCCTACTGGACCACCGTTAAACTTATCAATAATCGCTTCTAATAATTTGCGATCCATATAATCAAAGCCAACCTCATCCACATCCAGCATGTCCAATGCTGCACCGGCAACTTCTGAGTTTACATCACCCGGAGCTTTGATCTCGGCGTAGTCTCGAACTCGGCGTAAAAGGCGATTGGCGATACGTGGGGTACCTCGCGAACGACGCGCAATTTCTAGTGCGCCTTCTTTTAATAAGGGCACGTTCAAAAAGGACGCTGAACGCAGCACAATATCAGTCAGATCTTGCTCGTTATAAAACTCTAGGCGCTGTACAATACCGAAGCGATCGCGCAGTGGAGAAGTCAAAGAACCCGCTCGAGTCGTCGCGCCAATCAAGGTAAATGGCGGTAAATCAAGTTTAATTGAACGTGCTGCAGGGCCCTCACCGATCATGATATCTAACTGATAGTCTTCCATTGCAGGGTATAAAACTTCTTCAACCACGGGGCTTAAGCGATGGATTTCATCGACAAAGAGTACGTCATTGGCTTCTAAATTGGTCAATAGCGCGGCCAAGTCCCCTGCTTTTTCTAATACGGGACCCGAGGTTGTTTTGATATTTACGCCCATTTCATTGGCGACAATATTGGCAAGTGTCGTTTTACCCAACCCTGGAGGACCAAAAATTAATAAGTGGTCCAGTGCGTCCTCGCGCTTACGAGCGGCTTCAATGAAGATGTCCATTTGTGCTTTGACATGAGGCTGACCAGTGTAATCTTTAAGCAGCTTTGGGCGAATAGCACGATCAACAGATTCATCTTCATTACTAGCACTCGCTTGGATGAGACGATCTTCTTCTATCATAATGGACTTCCTTTATACACTAGCTTTGAGCGCTTCGCGGATGAGTTCTTCGCTGCTGCGACCTTCTTGATATACGGCTTTGACCATAGTAGAAGCTTGATTGGGTTTATACCCGAGTGCTAACAACGCACTGACGGCTTCTTCTCTGGCATCGTCGACGGCCACAGTAGGATTACCAGCAGTATTACCAAGTGCAAAATCATCGACTGAATCAGACACATCAAGAGATAACTTAGCCAATCGATCTTTGAGCTCAACCACAAGTCGCTCTGCGGTTTTTTTGCCGACGCCAGGTAATTTGACTAACGCAGAAACATCTTCAAAACTCACTGCTTGCATCAATTGACCCGCTGACATTCCAGACAAAATCGTCAACGCAAGCTTTGGACCGACGCCGTTGGCTTTGATCAATTCACGAAAAATAGTGCGCTCTTTTAGCTCGGCAAAACCAAATAACAATTGCGCATCTTCTCGCACCACAAAATGGGTATAGACAGTGGTGGTTTCGCCGACTGCCGGTAATTGATAAAAACTCGTCATTGGCATGCTGATTTCATAGCCTATGCCTCCGGCATCAATAACAATTTCAGGGGGCTGTTTGGCTAAAATTTTGCCACTAATTAATCCGATCATATTCTTGTTCTCTATCGTAAACGGCCCCGCGCCATTCTTGACGCTTGCCCTGACATATTGATTAAACTTTGGTGAGTATGCCCATGACACAATGCAACTGCAAGTGCATCGGCGGCATCGGCCTGTGGCGTACCGGGTAATTTTAAGATATGGCGTACCATGTGTTGCACTTGCGTTTTATCCGCGTTGCCTTTACCCACAACGGATTGTTTGATCTGTCGGGCGGCATATTCAGCGACTGGTAACCCAAACTGGGTCGCGGCAACGATGGCTGCACCTCTAGCTTGCCCTAACTTCAGAGCGGAGTCTGGGTTTTTGGCCATAAAAACCGATTCTATAGCAAACTCTTTAGGCTGGTATTGCGCAATCAGCTCACTAACGCCTTTAAAGATAATGTCTAACCGACCCGCTATTTCGTCACCAGTGGTTTTGATACAGCCACTCGAAAGATACTCAAACTTACCGAATTGATAGCGCACTATGCCATATCCCGTTAATCGAGAGCCCGGATCAATCCCTAAAATAATCATTGTGCCACTCCAACAAAATCCAAAATGGCATTGCGATTAGTTTCACTCCAAACAATTTGCGACGCCTCTTCCACAGAGACCCAGCGATACGCTAAATGCTCAGTTAAGGTAATTGAAATATTCGCTGGAATTTGTACGGCAAACACATATTCAGTGTTGCGCAAGGTATTGGGTGGGTAACGATGTCGCCATTGTGGGCGAATGATATATTCATTTTGCGCGAGTTGCTCACTCAATCTAAGCCCCAAAGCCTTTATATCAATGCCCGTCTCTTCTGCTACCTCACGATAGGCTGTTTGGCGAGGAAGCTCATCCGGCTCTAGTGTACCTGTGACTGACTGCCAAAAGTCTGGGTCATCTTCTCGTTGCATGATCAGCACGCGCTGGTGCTGATCATATAACACGACAAGAACAGACTCCGGACGTTTGTAGCGCATTACTATACGCCAACCTGTTTGGCCGGTGGAATGGATGTAATAGATAGCTCTTTGAGCTGTTCAGGATTCGCTTCACCTGGAGCTTGTGTCAATGGACATGCTGCCGTGGTTGTTTTTGGGAATGCCATGACATCGCGAATTGAGCTTGCACCGGTCATCAACATCACCAAACGATCCAAGCCAAAGGCTAAACCTGCGTGTGGTGGCGCACCATAGCGCAATGCTTCCAGTAAGAATCCAAACTTTTCTTCGGCTTCTTCTTTGCTGATCCCTAAAATATCAAACACAACACTTTGCATCGCTTGGTCATGAATACGCACCGAACCACCGCCGAGCTCAACACCATTTAGCACCATATCGTAAGCATTGGACAGTGCTGTCGCCGGTTGGGCCGCAAGCTCCTCTGGCGTTAAGCCTCGTGGAGCGGTAAAAGGATGATGCAGAGCGTGGAATTGCCCGTCGAATTCTTCAAACATTGGAAAATCAACAACCCATAAAGGTTTCCAATCGCCTTCAAGCAAGTCAAAATCTTCACCGACTTTTAAGCGCAGCGCACCTAATGCTTCCGTCACGACACGATTGCTATCAGCACCAAATAATAGAATATCGCCAGACTGAGCAGCACTGCGCTTAAGAAGAGCGTTTGCAGCGGTCTCATCCAAGAACTTCGCTATTGGTGATTGCAATCCTTGTAAGCCGGCACTGGCGTCGTTGACTTTGACCCAAGCGAGGCCTTTGGCACCATATACGCCAACAAAATCGGTATAGGCATCAATCTGCTTACGAGATAACGCTGCGCCACCAGGCACGCACAACATAGCGACACGACCATTAGCATCATTTGCTGGAGCACTAAACACTTTAAAATCGACGTCTTTTACAATATCCGCCACGTCAATCAACTTTAAAGGATTGCGTAAATCAGGCTTATCCGAACCGTACAAACGCATGGCATCGGCATAGGTCATTTGTGGAAATTCGCCTAAATCGACATTCAGCATGGAGTGGAATAAGTCACGAATCATAGTTTCAGTAATATGCATGACCCCATCCGCATCCAAAAACGTGGTTTCGATATCAATTTGCGTAAATTCAGGCTGGCGATCCGCGCGCAGATCCTCATCACGGAAACATTTGACAATTTGATAATAGCGGTCCATACCAGACATCATCAAGAGCTGTTTAAACAACTGCGGAGATTGTGGTAATGCAAAAAACTGACCTTTATGAGTCCGTGACGGAACCAAATAATCACGCGCACCTTCTGGGGTGGCTTTGGTCAAAATTGGGGTTTCAATATCCAAAAATGCATTGTCTTCTAAGAAGCGACGAACAAAGCCAGTGACCTTTGAACGAAATACCAGACGCTCAGTCATTTCAGGGCGACGCAGGTCAAGGTAGCGATATTTGAGACGCTGCTCTTCAGAGTTTTCTTGATTCCAATCGAGTGGCAATGCAGGTGATGCGTTAAGAATACTGATCTCTTTACCAAGAATTTCAATCGCACCAGTTCGCATGTCATTATTGACCTGAGAATCAGGGCGAGCACGCACTAGTCCGGTCAGAGTTAGGCAATATTCGTTGCGCACTTTGTTCGCTGTAGCAAAGGTTTCGGCCGTATCTGGATCGATGACAACTTGCACAATACCCGCACGGTCACGCATATCCAAAAAAATCACGCCACCTAAATCTCGACGTTTATTGACCCAGCCTTGTATTGTCACCGTTTGGCCGATGTAATCAGCTGAAATATTGCCACAGTAATCCGTTCGCATAACACCTTTCTCTGTTGAGGGATTTAATCTGTGCGTATTATAAACGAATGACGCTGAAAACCTAGTAAAGATCAATATTTACACAAGGTCTATTCTCGAAAATCACTTTTCCCTACTCCATGCCTCGAACAACTTACATGAATGAAATATTTGTCCAACATTGTGATATCACTGGCGCGGTCTTTTAATCTTTGCCGATGCAATGACACAAAATATAACGGCTTATATGACGGATTATTTAGGAAAGTAAACTGTGTGTGCAATATCGATATCAAAGCAAAATTCACTGCCAACGGCAAAGTCGTTATGCGACGGCGTCAAACACAGTAAACGCTCTTCCATCCCATTCACAGCAAGCTCATACATGATATGCGAGCCGCGGAATTTTTTGCTCTGAATAATACTCGAAAAAGCGCCATCACTAGCGAAAACCAAATCGTCTGGACGCAGCAGTAATTCAACTTCTATCGAAGTTGTTTTAGACACCTCATAAGTTTCATTGTGTTTTGCAAATATGCCCAATTCAGTTCGGATATTCTTTCCATCATCAGTACCGCTAATGAACCTCCCTTCCCCAATAAAGTGTGCAACAAATCGGGTCTTGGGGCAGTGGTATAAAGCAAACGCACTGTCCCATTGTTCGATTGCCCCCTGATTCATTACCGCCACTTTATCAGCAAAAGCAAACGCTTCACTTTGGTCATGCGTGACCATTAAAGAAGTCACTTTGGACGCTTTCAATATCGCTTTTATCTCAGTCACTAAAGTTTCTCTTAATGCCGGATCCAAAGCCGAAAATGGCTCATCTAATAACAATAATGAAGGCGCTGGAGCCAATGCTCTGGCAATGGCCACACGCTGCTGTTGTCCACCTGACAGGTCATTGGGATAGGCATCGCCAAACTGGGTAAGTTGAACCAGCTCTAACATTTCGTTGACTCGCAAACGCAACGCGTTGTGCTCATATTGATGCAAGCCAAATGCAATATTTTGAGCCACCGTAAGATGCGGAAACAAAGCAAAATCCTGCATCACATACCCTATATTACGCTTCTGTACAGGCACGTGTTGGGCAGTAGAGCTCACTATTTGGTCATTGATGCTAATATTGCCATGTGCAATTTGGCAAAACCCCGCTAATGAGCGAAGTAAGGTCGTTTTACCACAGCCAGATGGACCTAACAAACACCCTAACTCCCCAGCCAATAAATCAAAAGTACAAGAATGAACAATCTTATCTCGTCCAAGAATCACTTCAAGATTTTCAACTGCAAGCATTACTTCTCCTCTGAATAGATGTTTTTTAATATAAAATACAAAGGGATGAGTCCTGCAAACACAATACTCACAGCTGGCAGTGCGGCAGCCATTAAACGCTCATCAGACGCATATTCGAAGGCTTTTACCGCAAACGTATTAAAATTAAAAGGGCGCAAAATCAAAGTTGCTGGAAGTTCTTTAAGTACATCAACAAACACGAGTACAAATGCACTCAACAAGGCTGGACGCAAGATCGGAAGATGTACTTTCAAAAACAACACCCAACGCGACTGTCCGAGTACCATCACCGCATCATCATAACTCGGCGTTGTCGCTATCAGTGCATTGCCTATGTTCTGTTTTGCAATATTAATAAAGCGTACACAATACGCTAATACCAACGCAAAAATTGTCCCAGAAAAAATCAAACCTATGTATTCATTGAACCAACTATACCACAGCGCATTAATTTGTATGTCCAGCCAGCCCAAAGGTATCATCACCCCAACTGCAATTACCACACCGGGAATGGCATAACCAAGTGCTGTAATCTGAGAAACATAGCGAAAGATGCTGCGCGGATAAAATCGTTCAGTATACGCAAATAACAATGCCACAGTAATAATAACAGCTCCAGAGATAGCCCCTAAACTCAAGGTTTGCCATAGCAATGTTCGGTATTCGTTCCAATCGGTTTGCGGAATGAAAGCGCTCGCCCAAATCAGTAGTTGAGTAACGGGAATTAAGAAGCCCAAAGCGATTACGCTTGTCAAATAAAAAGTAACACCTGATTTTTGTATCTTTGACACTGAACTCAGTGGTTGTCTTTGCGTTTGCTTGTTTTGATAATATTGTGACTTGCGCCGTTGGAACTGTTCGAGAATTAATACCAACAATACTAACGTAGCTAAAATAGAGGCGAGTTGACTCGCAAAGCTAGCCTCGCCCATCCCAAACCAAATCCGAAAAATACCTGTAGTCAATGTGCTTACGCCAAAATACGCTACGGTTCCGTAATCAGCTAATGCTTCCATCATTGCCAGTGCAACGCCGGCGAAAATCGCCGGCCGAGATAACGGCAAAGCGATCTTTACCATATATTGCCAAGAAGTTAATCCCAAGCTTTGACTGGTTTCTGCATAAGTGCTGGCATGTCGACGAAACGCGTTGTACGTTAGAATATAAACATATGGAAACAGCACTAATGAAAGCATCAATATCGCACCAACTAAGGAGCGAATATCACCAATCTGGCCAATCCAATAAGCAATAGGATTTGCCTGTGCAGGGTCGAGCATACCAGTGTATGTATAAGCAATGATATATGCTGGCATGGCTAGAGGTAAAAGCAAGCCAATTTGGATCCAGCGTCTGGCGTAGCAATGACTATGTACCATACACCAAGCACATGATACACCTAACCAAAAGGTTCCAATGCCAACCCCTAACACCAATAGCATAGTGTTGAATAGGTACTCACTAAGGTTGGTAGCAAACAGATGTTGCCAATGTTCTAAATGAGAATCGGTCCATGACAGATACACAAAAACAATTGGGAAAATAAGTAAAAGGCCAAGTGCGAAACTTAGCCTTTTCAGAAAATGGGTGAACACCGAGTATCCCTAGGTAATTATAACCAGCCAGCTTTGTCCATTATTTTAAGGGCTTTGGGGTTCAAATGTCCAACTTGCTCTAAATCAACTGATTCAGCCTTGAACTCTCCCATATCCTTAAGTGTCTTAGACCATTCAATACCAGGGACAACCGGATATTCTTGATTGACTTCACTATACCACTTTTGACTTGAAGGGCGCAGCATAAATGCAATCAAACGCTGCGCTTCAGTGATATTTTTAGCGTACTTTGCTATTGCAACACCACTGATATTGATATGAGTACCGCGATCATCTTGATTCGGCCAAACCACCTGTACTTTTTGTGCGGCTCTGGCTGAATCTCCTTCGGAGTTGAGCATCGCTGCAAGATAATAAGTATTGATGATTGCAATGTCACAAATACCTGCAGCAACTGCTTGGATTTGATCACGGTCACCGCCCTTAGGAGGACGAGCAAAATTTGCGACTAATCCTTTGGCCCACTCTAACGTCTTTTCTTCACCTTGCTGCATGAGCATCGCGGCGACTAATGACTGATTGTATACATTATTAGACGAACGAACACAAATTCGCCCCTTGAACTCTGCTTTCGTGAGATCTTCATAGGTAAGAATAGCGTCGGCAGCAACCTTTTCAGGATTCACAATGATTGGACGAGTACGCTTCGTGAGAGCTACCCAGTGACCATTCGGATCGTGAATATATAAATTTGATAAATTGGAAAGCTCTATTGATTGCGTTAAACCAAATGATTTTGCTCTTACTAATCGTCCAACATCCGTGGTCAATAGTAAGTCAGCAGGAGATAGCATTTTTTCACTGCGCATCCTAGTGATTAAACCGTCGGCTTTCCCTGTGATCAGGTTTACCTTAATTCCTGTCTCTTGACTAAATTCATTCAAAATAGGTTTGATTAACGCTTCTTTGCGGGCAGAATAAATGTTAAGTTCAGCAGCCATTAGAGGCATAGACAGAGAGCCAACTAATACTGTAATGGTAGTAAAAAGACGAACAATAGACATTACACAATCCTGATGAAATGAAAGTCCTACGAGTCTATCCTAGTTGCGAATGATTATCAATAACAATTTAAGCGGCAACATACCTATCGCAGAACTTCCGTGATGGCGGACCTCGAGACAGTCAACTCAAACCGTTACTGTTGTTTCATCCAATTGAATATCCATAGCCATAAACTACACTCTTTGTTTGCCAAACAAATATCGACACCGATACACAAATTGTGAGGTCTAGTTTACAATAACACGACAAAAATTAATGGAACACTTTATGAGCGATAACCTTGTATACAGTACTGCAACGGGCAAAATAACTCCCCAAAAAGTTACACCAGAATTTACCGGTGATGGCATTATTCGCATTACTAGAGAAACTAAAGGCCGCAAAGGCAAAGGTATGACGGTAGTGAGTGGCATTAACCCTCTCACTCATGATTTAAAAACCCACTGTAAAAAATTAAAACAATTGTGTGGTTGCGGCGGAGCGGTAAAAGAGCAGAACATTGAAATTCAAGGTGATGTACGCACCCAAGCCAAACAATACTTTGAAGCACTTGGTCTGACTGTGAAACTTGCAGGAGGGTAAGTACAAGCTCGCCAGTATATCGCTGTAGAGGTCATATCTTGCATACTGGTTGCTTTACCGTCCGAATAACGCCCCCTGCGCTCAGACTAACTTGTGGTAGACCAAATCCGCATTGACTTTTGGCATTAGGTTTCATACAGTGCTGTGCATTGTTGAAAGACCACTTATAAGCACATGTCACAAAACACGCCATTAGCCGATTTACGCGATGCTATCAGTGCATTAGATAACGAACTTCTTGCTCTACTAGCCAAACGCCAAAGTTTTACTAACCAGGTTGCACAAACTAAAATTGCACATAACATCCCTGTGCGCGACCCTGTGCGCGAAGAGCAGTTGTTGATCAAGTTAATTCAAGCTGGACAAAAACACGGTCTTGACCCGCACTATATAACTAAACTTTTTCATGTCATTATTGAAGACAGTGTATTGAATCAACAAGCGCTGCTATCTGCCAAAGCCAACCCCGAACTGTCTGCACCTTTACAGCGTGTAGCATTTTTGGGAGACAAAGGGAGTTACAGCTATCTCGCTACGCAAAAGTACTTTTCTCGTCGAGCTGGTGAATTACTCGAAATAGGCTGTGATAGCTTTGCCGAAATCATCCAAAAAGTCGAAACCAATCAAGCTGACTATGCTGTTTTGCCAATTGAGAATACCTCATCGGGTAGTATCAATGAAGTCTATGATCAACTCCAACATACTCGGTTGCATATAGTGGGTGAATTGACCCACCCTATCCGACATTGCCTATTGATCCCTTGCGCAACCAAACTGAGTGATATCAAAACACTTTATGCTCATCCGCAGGTGTTTGCACAATGTTCACACTTTTTAGCTAATTTGAATGATATTGAGGTGATCCCGGCAGATTCAACTTCAGCAGCGATGCTAAAAGTTGCTGAATTAAACGATCCGCATATTGCCGCAATCGGAAGTGAAGCTGGCGGTAAACTATATGGACTAAGCACTTTAGAATCAAATCTAGCCAACCAAAAAGAAAACCACTCTCGCTTCATCGTAGTCGCGCAAAACCCAGTTTCTGTCCCTTTGCAAATCCCTGCTAAAACTACGTTAGTCATGGCAACTACCCAAACGCCTGGCGCTTTGGTAGATGCGTTGATGGTTTTGAAAGAAAATTCCGTCAATATGACAAAATTGGAATCTCGTCCAATCAATGGTAATCCGTGGGAAGAAATGTTTTATTTAGACATCGAGGGGAATTTAGAAGATGGCAAGATGCAACAAGCGATTGAGCAGTTAAAAGCCTGCACGCGTTATTGCAAGGTTTTAGGCTGTTACCCTTCAGAAGAAATACGCCCCACAGCAGTGTCTGCTGTAGAGGCGCTCTCGATTTAGGTTTCGCTGAATCGCAGGTCGTTTTAAACTCTAAAACGGCCTGCCAATTCTGAAGCACGATTCGCCAGGCTCTTACTTCATCAGCTACGACTGATAAACCTCTTCCAACATTACCTGCTCGATCCGCTTTAATCGCAGCATCGGAAAGTTATTTGCGCAACATCCTGTCGTCATCCGCCTTAAGTAACAATTGTTTACTATCCACTAGGCAGGTCTGGGCATATTCACCAAACCATGTACTAATTTCAGAAAATTGCTTGATAAATCCAGCTTTATCATTCGCTTCAAACAACTGAATCGCTGCACCAAATCGCTCGTGAAAGCGCTGCAATAAGGATAAGTTATCAGTTTTATCGAAGATGATATCGGCGTATAAATTTGGATCTTGAGCGAATAATCTTCCGACCATAGCAAGCTCAAGGCGGTAAATTGGCGAGCTTAATGCGATTAATTCTTGCAAATTTGGATCTTCTGCACGCAGATGAGCACCATAGACAAATGTACTAAAATGACGCATAACTTGAATATACGACATGGCTTCATCATGTGAATGACTCGAGGTATAGTGCAGTTGTGCTCCCCAAGTGACCATTTGGTCAATCAACCATTGATATTGCTCAGCAAATCGACCTTCACAAACAATCACAACTTGTTTGACCATACCAGGCGCATCTGGACCAAACATGGGATGTAAACCCACTACTGGACCAGAGTGAACATCCAACATAGCTTGCAATGGCTGAGCTTTGGTACTTGTGACATCCGCCAAAATACATTCTTTTGGCAGATAGTTGAGGCTTTGGATCACTTGTTGCGTTTGATTAATAGGAACAGAGACCACACACAAAGAGACGTCAGCTAATAAGGATTTTGCTTGTGGCCATTCTTTTTTATCAATGACAATCACTTCATAGTGACTGCGCTCAAATAAACTTACAAATAACCGTCCCAATGCTCCTCGCCCACCAAGCACCGCGACTTTAGTGCCTGGAGTGGTTGCACAGCGATACTGAGCGTTTTGGGTAAGATAAGATTCACGCATCATTCGCCTGAGAAGGTCTTCAACTAGGTCAGGTGATACCCCTTTATTGTTAGCTTGTTCACGCCGAGAAGCAATTAACTCAGCCTCACGTTCCGGAACATACGTTGGCATCCCAGTTTTGGCCTTGATTTGTCCAACTTGAGTGGTAACCGCTGCCCGTTTAGCAAGCAATTCAACGAGCTGGCTATCCAACTCGTCAATTTGATTGCGTAAATCCAATAACGCCTGAGCGTGATCCGTCATATTGATTTAGCTCGCTTGTTGACGTTTATTTTGACGTAATGGCAAGACTGTAATCAATTTTTCTCGTGCTTGTTGGATAAGTTTTGCTGTCTCATCCCAATTAATACAACCATCTGTGATCGACACGCCATATTCTAATTCATCACGTGATTTGCCATTTGAACTCTGATTTCCAGCATTCAAATGAGATTCGAGCATGATGCCTATGATGGAGTGATTACCTTCTAAAATTTGATTGAATACGTTCTGTGCAACCAGTGGTTGACGTCTATAATCTTTTGCCGAATTTGCGTGAGAACAATCAACCACTAAGCTTGATGAAAGCCCAGCTTTGCTAAGTTGTTCTTCACAATCTGCGACACAAACTGAATCGTAATTTGGTGTTTTACCACCACGCAAAATAACGTGACCATCAGGATTACCGGCAGTCTTAATAATGCTTACTTGTCCTTTTTTGTTGATCCCCATGAAATTATGGCTAGATGCAGATGATTTCATCGCATTGATGGCAATATCTAATGAGCCGTCTGTGCCATTTTTAAAACCGACTGGCATCGAAAGGCCTGAGGCCATCTCACGGTGAGTTTGTGATTCAGAGGTACGAGCTCCAATTGCTGCCCATGAAAATAACTCACCCAAATATTGTGGCGAAATTGGATCCAAAGCTTCAGTTGCGACGGGTAATTCTAACTCAGCTAACCAAATCAATAATTCACGAGCTTTGGTCAATCCTGTTTCAATATCAAAACTGTCATCGATATTTGGATCATTGATCAACCCTTTCCAGCCGGTGGTAGTTCTTGGTTTTTCAAAATAAACTCGCATGACTATATAAAGCGTATCTTTACAAGATTCATGGAGCTCTTTCAAACGCAGCGCGTATTCTTTAGCCGCTTCGATATCGTGAATCGAACAAGGTCCGCAGACTACCAGTAAGCGGTGGTCTTCGCCGTGAATAATATCTGAAATAATTTTACGCGAAGCTTTGATTTCAGCAAGAGCCTTATCACTGACAGGTAACTTTTCAGCCAGCTGGTCAGGTGTGATTAAAACGTGCTCGGACGCGATATGTAAGTTATCGGTAACTTGGTTTGGCATGTGTGTGTTTTCTCTAAACTTGTGTGATTAAAAATACAAAGCCTGTGCTCTGTGATGACATACGAGGGCTAGTCTTAATTATTATTGTGTTGCTTGACGCTGTAAGGCACCCAACTGCGCAAATAAATTTACAGTCTTGAGCTTGTACACCGCATAACTATTGACTTTTTACCAATTTTTGAATTGACATGCAATACGCAAAGGGTGGAAATTATCGAGAAATATCGTATTTACGCATCTTTTCAACCAATGTTGTTCGACGCATACCCAACTGAACGGCAGACCGTGCAACGACCCAATCTTGTTGTTCAAGGGCTTGTTTAATCAAATTAATCTCTAATTCAGATAGATATTTTTTTAGGTTAACGCCTTCAACAGGCAAGGCCGCTGTGGTTGCATCAGGAATAGATTCAAGTTGATCTTCGAACAAAAGGTCGCTCTGTTGCCCGGCAGAGGCCTCGTTAATGAGAGGGCGATCCAAGGTCGATTCTGTGACTTCTGACTCAGTCGTTGGGATTTCACCGCATTGATATTTTGCTGGTAAATCGAATACATCAATAACCTTATTTGGATACAAAATCGTCAAACGTTCAACTAAATTAGAAAGTTCTCTGACATTACCTGGCCATGGATACTCGCATAAGGACTGCAGGGCGGCTTGTGTAAATTTGACGCTTTTATTCCCACTCCCCCGCAAACGAGAAATAAACTCTTGTAATAATAAAGGGATATCTTTTTGTCGCTCACGCAATGCAGGGCTATCGATAGGGAAAACATTCAAACGATAATACAAATCTTCCCGAAAGCGTCCTTCAGAAATATAGTCGCGCATGTTTCTGTTGGTCGTCGCAATGACACGAACATCTAACTTTATAACTTTACGACCACCAACACGCTCAACCTCTTGCTCCTGAAGCACACGAAGCAATTTTGACTGCAGATCAATCGCCATTTCTGAGA
>JALRKK010000098.1 GCA_023268935.1 Glaciecola sp. | reverse complement strand
CAAAGGTAAAGAAGCAGAAGTTGAACAAGCGGTGCCTTCAACCGATGACGATATCACTGAAGAGGAAACAGATACCCCCGCCAACTAGCCAACTAGGCTCCCATCAACCAGCCCCTCTCGAAGGGGCTCTTCATCTTGCTGTATTTTCTATCAAAATCATTAAAATGAATTTAACTGTCATTTTTGGCCAATTTACATGAATAGAACTAATTTTCTCGTTACTTTCTTGATAGTGTTGTTCGCTATCCCTGCATTTGCAGAACACCCAACATCGTTCAGCCAGGCAAAACGATTTGCCCGAGAAATTTACCAAGACAACCAGAGTACGTTTTACTGTGGATGTAGCTATAACAATGATGGTGCGATTGATGCTGCATCTTGCGGATATGAACCAAGGAAGCAACCGAAACTAGGAGAACGCTTGGAGTGGGAGCACGTTGTCTCAGCTTGGGAAATTGACCATCCACGCCAATGCTGGCAAAACGGCGGACGTCGGAACTGCGAAAAGAATGAGCCTGAGTTTTCTAAAATGGTTTCGGATCTCCATAACCTCGTACCATCTGTAGGAGAGCTCAATGGGGATAGATCAAATTTACGATTTGGCATGATTCCGAATGAACCAAGATCCTATGGTCTATGTGACTTCGAAGTTGATTTCAAAGACCGTCGAGCAGAACCTCCAGTTAACCGTCAGGGTGATATTGCTAGAATTTATTTCTACATGCGTGATCAATACGGCCTAAGACTAAGCAGGCAACAAACTCAGCTATTTGAAGATTGGGCAGGAATGGACCCTGTTGACGAATGGGAAAAAGTGCGTGATTTGAGGATTCACCATAACTGTCGTTTTTATTTTTATGCTCGCAGTCTAAGGCTTATTACAAGCAGTGGCTAGACGCTTCTTATAAATATTCTGTTGCAGATATAAGGAATACTCAATTTGTGCATTAATCTTACCCCGTTAGGGCTCAGGCTTGGTAATAAAGATGCACAGGTGAATTGCTCATCAATAAAATTGTTTTATTGAGATAATACTTGCTTTTCGCCAGTGTGATTTTTAATCTCAATGATTAGACAGGTGCTTTGTAGTCGACAAGAGGGTATGCATGGGCATAGCGAACATAATGTCTAAGCGCGTAGTGAGTGTTCACATGGATGACAGCTTACAGTCGCTTAGAGAGCTATTTTCGGCAACGGGATTTCATCATTTACTCGTGGTACATGACAATGTACTTACCGGAATCATTTCAGATCGCGATTTTTTAAAAGCGATAAGTCCGTTTATTGATACCGTTGGTGAGCGAGTGCGAGACAGAGCAACATTTAGATAAGCGTGCCCATCAAATCATGACCCGAGAAGTCATCACCTTAACCCCGGAGGATTCCGTTTTTACTGCCATCGAATTGTTCAATAACAATAAGATATCGTGCATACCCATAGTCGACATACATTATCACCCAGTGGGTATAGTGTCGTGGCGAAATGTGATGAAGTTTATGCAGAAAAGGGTAGAAGCAAAACGCTAAAATGGCGCTAGCACCTTTGACGAGCGTTTTATCAAAGGTGATAGAGCGTATCGAGCAAGCGCCAAATTAACGTTACATTTATTCAGAAGCTGCTAGGCTTTTCTATAACTTACTTTAAATAGCAGGCTATATAAAACGGGAACGGCAATAAGCGTTAGAATTGTCGCGAATGTGAGTCCGCCCATTATGGTCACAGCCATATCGGCAAAAAAAGCATCAAACAACAATGGAGCCATCCCCAATATAGTTGTCACGGCCGCAAGTGCTACGGGTCTGACGCGGCTTAGTGTGGCTTCAACGATGGCGCTTTTTATTGCCAATCCTTCTTCAATTTGAAGATCAATTTCTTCAATAAGTACTATGGCATTTTTAATCAGCATCCCGAATAAACTCAAAAAGCCCAGTAGCGACATAAAGCCGAATGGCATATCAGTAGACAACAAGCCCGTGACTACACCTACTACCGCCATGGGGACAACCAGCCATATAATAAGCGGTTGGCGTACGTGGCCAAACAATAACACCGAGATAATGAACATCACTAAGAAACCAGCGGGTAAACCTGCACCTAAGGCCTGTTGAGCTTCGCTAGCGCTTTCAAACTCACCACCCCATTCAAGGTTGTAGCCCGCAGGCAAATCAATATCTTCAATTAACGGGCGAATACGCGCCAGCGCTTTGCCTGCGGTTTCATGTTCGCCAGGCTCTGCTTCAACGGTTATGGTGCGCAGGCGATCTTTGCGATGAATGCGCAGCTCTTCAGTCATAAGGTCTAAGCCATGTGATACCTGGGTAAAAGGAATATACTGACGTTGCTGAGAAGACCATACTTGAGACTCGCGAATAGACTGAAGAGCCGTGTCATCGGCGTTCCCCATTTTTGCCATGATATTATAGGCATAATCACCATCTTGCACGGTGCCCAGTTTCACACCACTGCTTGCGTACTGTACGGTTTGACTAAAATCTGAATGCGAAACCCCAGCAATTCCCGCATTGTAGTTGTCGAACTGTGTGTTTATTGCAAACCCTTTCTCTCGCCAGTTATGACGAACATCAATCACCTGACCATCTTCAAATAAACGGGCTTTGGCTTCTTCTGCTAGTTGGCGTAACACTTCAGTATCTGGACCTGAGAAACGCGCTTCGAGTTTAGCGCCTGAGCCTGGACCAAATTGCATGCGCTCCATATAGAAATTGGCATCTAAATCCAAATCACTTAGCTTGCTGGTTAATGCACGTTGAATGGCAGGAATGTGCTCTAATTCGCTGGCACGGACCATAAAGAATGCATAGTTTTCATTAGCGCTTTTTGGCGCGTATGTCAGCGTAAATCTATCAGCACCTTGCCCAATAAATGTGGTTACGGCACTGACATTATCCAGCGCTAAAATACGTTTCTCTGCTTCTTTGGCAATTTGCTCTGTCGCGCGAATGTCGCGGTCTTGGGGCCCCCAATAGTGCACAAAAAATACCGGTGCATTTGATGGTGGAAAGAACCCTTGTTTGACCATACCAAAACTGCCATAGGCAACAATGGTAATAACGAGGAGTGCTGCAATGGTTACCCAACGCAGTTTCAGTGCGCCGATAAGTGTGTGTTTAAACCACTGTTGTGCAGCGGAGGGCGCATCACTTTGTGATTGCGACATGCCCTTGCGATAAAAATGTGCGCCTAATACGGGGACCAACGTTACGGCAAGTATCCAGCTGATCATCAATGAAACCAACACTACGGCAAACAATGAATAAAGGAACTCGCCGGTTGCATCGTTAGATAAACCAATGCCAGAGAAGGCGGCAATACCTATTATGGTTGCGCCTAATAACGGCCATTGTGTGCGCTTAACAATGAAGCTGGCTGCATCTTTTGCTGAGGCACCTGTTGCCATTCGCAGCATCATGCCTTCTGCTACCACTATTGCATTATCGACCAGCATACCCATGGCGATGACCATTGCCCCTAATGAAATACGCTGAAGCTGAATATCCATCAACCACATGATGAGGATGGTACCGAGTACGGTAACAAGTAATACAGTGCCTACCACAACCCCAGAGCGCCATCCCATGAATAAACACAAGGTTAATGTTACCACGGCCACAGACATCACAAGGTTATTGATAAAGCCGTCCACCGAATCATCAACTACTGAGGCTTGATCGTAAATGGGAGTCAGGGTAATACCAACTGGAAGTTGTTTGAGCAGGGCCTCCACTTTTGCATTTACTCGCTCGCCGACATCTACGATGTTCACATCCGTTAATGCTGACACACTTAGCGTAAGGGCTTCTGCACCGTTATATCGCACTAATACAGGCTGAATATCAGCAGGTTCGAGTTTTAAGGTCGCAACATCAGCAACACGCAAAGAACGGTTTGTACCAGGGATCACCAGTGATAGATTTGAAATTTCATCTAATCTGTCTGGTGCACGCTTGACAATCAAGCGCACGTTTTTTTCATCCACCTTTACGCGCCCACCATTGAATGGTCGAAGATTGTCTTGGAACAATGAGGTCAAATCTGGGAAAGAAATACCCAACCCAGCGAGTTGATATGGGTTGATGTAAGCAACAATTTGCTCTTTTTGAATACCGGTTACGTTGACCTTTGCCACACCTTCAGTGGTAAGTAAATCTCGACGAATAATTCGGGCAAACTCACGTAACTCATGGGTGTCGAAATCTGGAGCGCTGAGAGCGTAATAAAGCCCATAAACATCACCGAAGTCATCAAATACTACGGGGTCTTGAGCGCCCGTGGGCAGCGAACTGGCGGTGTCGTGAAGGCGCTTCCTCAATTCGTCCCAAATTTGAGGTAACACATCACTATCGTAAGTACTCTTTACCTCTACGGTAATTTCAGAACGCCCTGGAGAAGATATTGAAGTCACTTCTTTTAATTGGGGCATTTGTTGAATAGCGATTTCTAAACGTTCTGTGATTTCACGTTCAACTTTTTCCGCGCTAGCGCCAGGATAAGCAGTGTATATCTTAACTTGTTTGATGGTAAAAGCAGGGTCTTCAAGTCGACCAATTTTGGTCATAGCCAGCACACCACCTAGTAGCAGTATGATGACCATCAGCCAAACATTTACGGGTTTGTCGATTGAAAAGCGGGCGATATCCATGGTTTATTTTTCTCCCTTATACGGAAGCACTTTCATGTTTTCTCGCATTTGTGCTGCTCCAGCGGCAACCACCTTTTGACCAAGTGAAATTGGCCCTTCTACTACAGCAATATCCCCCTCGATATGTTTGACATCAACGCTGTGTTGTTTCACTGTTTGTAGACTGTCATCAAGTACCCAAACGGCAAAGCCATCGTTCTCATCACCGACTAGTGCTTTCACTGGCACGACTAAGCCGTCGGAATATAAACTACCTTGAAGGCTTACTTTAACCACTGCTCGAGCACCAGGAGTGAGTGGTAATTCTTTTCGAGGCTCCATGGCGAATACTACTTCGTAGGTTTGAGATACGGGGTCCGGTTGTGTGGAATGCTCAACATAAGTTACTGGGTACCACTGACTGCGGTTTGTCGCCAATGTGGCACTCGCTTGCTTAATGCCACGCCCTATGTTGGCGGTAAGTAAGCGCTCTGGCACATTGATATTAAAGTAGATTTTCGACACATCTTGCAAACGGGCGATAGCAGTCCCTGATTTTACAAAACTGTTATTTTCTACAAGACGTTGGGATACTTTCGCATCAAATGGCGCGTAAAGCCGAGTATAACTTAAGTCTTGTTCTGCGTTTTTAAGGTCAATAACAGATAATTCATAGGATGTTTTTGCCGAATCCAGTGCGCTTTGAGATACCAAATTTTGTGCGAACATTTTTTCAATTCTATCGAGTTCTCGTTTTGCTTGTTCTAATCTGGTTTTAGACTCTTCAACTCTGCGCTCAAAGGGCTTTCTGTCTATTGTGGCAAGCAGCTTGCCTTTAGTGATATCACTGCCGGTAACTAAATCGGTTTGTATTAATCGGCCAGAGACTTCAAAACTCAAATCAACAGTTTTCACAGCAGATACGACGGCAGGAAACGTAAATTCGTCAAAATTGGGAATAGGTGAGACTTCAGCAAACTTCACATGCCGCACTACCTCCGATTGTTGCTGCTGAGCTTTTTCAGGTGAGCAAGCGGTGAAAATAAAAATAGAAAAGAGACTTAGCGCTAGAGTATGTGAGTAGTGTTTCAAGGACATAGTCGTATGCCATCCATTAGTAATATGTTGAACATAGATAACCAGTATCGTTGCATTTAAAAACAACCTACGTTGCAAACATTGTGCGCCTTATAGTATGTTAATACAAAAGTAAACTGGCGAGTGCATTATGGTTCATCTGCATTGAAAAGTAAACTGGTCGGTGTAAAAAGAAGTTTTATATGATTAAGAGAGTAGACCAATGGCTGGCAATACACGAACCCTTAGCGACTTAAAACGCGAAGCGATTATTCAAGCAGCGACGCAAGCGTTTCAAGAATTTGGCGTGAAAGGTACTAGCATGGATAAGCTTGCTGAGTTGGCTAATGTGTCTAAGCGTACTGTGTATAATCACTTTTCTACGAAAGAAGATTTAGTTATGCATCTTGTCACCGAGCAGTGGCAAAGTGCCATAATGAATATCACAGCGCATTACTTACCTAACGAACCTCTCGATACACAGCTGCAAAGCATCATTCTCAAAGACATCGAGTTTATGGTAAGTGAAAGTCATCTTGATTTAGCCCGTGTAGCGATTGGCTACTTCTTTTATGAACCTGATAAACTCAAAGACGAAGTAGCGCAGTTAAAAGCTCAGGAAACGGCCATGCATCGATGGCTCAATGATGCAAAGGCTGATGGCAGATTGGCTTTTGATGATGTTAAATACGTGGTGAATGAAATAGACAGTTTGGTAAAAGGGCAGTGTTTCTGGCCACAGCTTTTTAAAATTGAAGATGCGCTAAGTGACGAGGCTAAAAAGAATATTGCCAAGAACATTGTTGCACTAATTTTGAGTCGATATGCAATAGAGAGTAAATAGCGTGTTAAACGGGGAATCTATTATCATACGTAGCTGTTTGAAGTAATGCTCAGAAGATCTGAAGGCTCAGGTGGGCTATCGCAGGCCACGTCATCGTGGTGGTGAGAGTCACATTGTTGTTCCCAACCGGTTGCAGCGTCAGTTTAATCCTACGGCGCCAGATGAAGCCTGGGTAACGGATATTACACATATCCGCACTCACGAAGGTTGGTTATATCTGGCAGTGGTCGTGGATTTGTTCTCACGCAAAGTGATTGGCTGGTCAATGCAGTCACGCATTACCAAAGACATTGTGCTGAATGCGCTGCTGATGGCTGTCTGGCGGCGTAATCCTAAACAACAAGTGATGGTGCATTCCGACCAGGGAAGCCAGTACACCAGCCATGATTGGCAAGCATTCCTCAAAGCTAATGGCCTGGAAGGTAGCATGAGCAGACGAGGAAACTGTCACGACAATGCTGTTGCTGAGAGTTTCTTCCAACTACTGAAACGTGAACGCATCAAGCGAAAAATCTACTCAACAAGAGACGATGCCAGAAGCGATATCTTTGAATACATCGAGATGTTTTATAACTGCAAAAGAAAACATGGTTCCAATAATCTGCTGTCACCAGTAGAGTATGAAAACCGTTACCAAGAAAGGCTGGGAAGTGTCTAAGTTATTGGTAGCGATTCACTGGCATATTAATCTATAATCAACCCTATGAATGAGCCTTGTATAGAGTAAACTT
>JALRKK010000063.1 GCA_023268935.1 Glaciecola sp. | reverse complement strand
TCAATTTCAGCTTTTAAGATTTTTTCAGGTGTTTCTTCTGCAACGGTTTCAATTTCAACACCGCCTTCGGTAGATGCCATAAAAACAATTTTGCGAGAAGCGCGGTCAACCACCGCACCTAAGTACAACTCTTGAGCGATGTCTGTGCATGATTCAACTAAGATACGGCTAACTGGCTGGCCATTTTCATCTGTTTGATAGGTTACTAGGTTTTTGCCTAACCAGTTTTCTGCAAACGCTTTGATGTCTGCTTTGTCTTTAACAAGCTTTACACCGCCTGCTTTGCCACGTCCACCTGCGTGAACTTGACATTTAACGACCCACATGTCGCCGCCAATTTTATCTGCCGCTGCAACTGCCTCTTCTGGCGTAGCTGCTGCGAATCCTTCAGAAACAGGTAAGCCATATTCTCTGAATAATTGCTTGCCTTGATATTCATGCAAATTCATGTTTTCTATCCGCTTTTTTGATTAAAAATCAGACGTAAATACGTCCATTCGTTGCTAAAAAGAATGTTTCATGGGTATAAAACACTCAAAACAAGACCGATGATACGTGATGTAACATCGGTCTAAAACTCTAAAAGACCAAAGTCTAACTATACATCAAGTAGTAGACGCGTTGGATCTTCTAACATCTCTTTGACTGTCACTAGGAAGCCAACTGATTCCTTACCATCGATAATGCGGTGGTCATACGATAATGCCAAGTACATCATTGGTAAGATCTCAACTTTGCCATTCACCGCTACTGGGCGATCTTGGATTTTGTGCATACCCAAAATGGCACTTTGAGGAGGGTTGATGATAGGTGTTGATAACAATGAGCCAAATACCCCACCGTTAGTGATAGTGAAGTTACCGCCTTGTAATTCATCTAATGACAATTTGCCGTCACGACCTTTGATCGCTAGTGCTTTAATGCCTTTTTCGATATCCGCCATACCTAACGCATCTGTGTCTTTGAGTACCGGAGTAACTAGACCACGAGGCGTAGAAACCGCAATGGATACGTCAAAATAGTTGTGATAAACAATGTCATCACCATCGATGGACGCATTCACTTCTGGGTAACGCTTAAGGGCTTCAGTCACTGCCTTGACATAGAAAGACATGAAACCTAGACGGATACCATGACGCTTCTCAAAACCGTCTTGGTATTGCTTACGCAAATCCATGATAGGCTTCATGTTGATTTCATTGAATGTCGTCAACATCGCTGTTGAGTTTTTAGCTTCTAATAGACGGTTAGCGATGGTCTTACGTAAACGCGTCATTGGTACGCGTTTTTCAGAACGCTCACCACCTAGATTAACGGCAGCATCTTGGGTAGCGGCAGGTGCAGGGGTAGAGCCACCTTTTAAAAATTGCTCAACGTCTTCTTTTGTAATCCGTCCGCCTTTGCCAGTACCTTTTACTTTAGTCGGGTCAACGCCTTTTTCAGCTAGTAAACGACGAACTGATGGACTAAGTGCATCGTTATCATCATTTGATGTTTCTTCCGCAGCAGCAGGGGCAGCTACTGCTGGCGCTGCACCGTGTGCAAACTGAGCTATCACTTCTTCTGCAGTGACCGTAGCGCCTTCTTCAGCGCTGATTGCAGTCAATGTCCCATCTGCGGGAGCAACGACTTCTAGCACTACTTTATCGGTTTCGATATCGACTAGATTCTGATCGCGAGAAACTGGCTCGCCAACCTTAACATGCCAAGTTGCAACGGTAGCATCTGCTACAGACTCAGGTAGTACCGGTACTTTAATGTCTTCGGTTTTACCTGAAGCTACAGGCGCTTCAGCCGAAGCACTTGCCTCAGCTTTTGGCGCAGCAGCTGCACCTTCAGTCAAATTAGCAATGACTTGTTCAGCTAATACTGTTGCGCCTTCTTCATGAAGGATTTCAGCAATCACACCATCAGCGGGTGCAACTACTTCTAGAACCACTTTATCGGTTTCAATATCAACAAGATTTTGGTCACGTGTAACTGTATCGCCAGCTTTTACGTGCCAAGTTGCAACCGTTGCATCCGCTACCGACTCTGGTAATACGGGAACTTTAATTTCAGTAGTCATTATGTTTGTCCTTATTTAATATTGAGTGCGTCTTCAACCAACGCTTTTTGCTGTTGATTGTGGACGGCTATGTAGCCAACCGCTGGAGATGCTGATGCGTCTCGTCCGGCATAAGTTAATGTCGCTCCAGCAGGGATTGACTCATAAAAATGGTGCTGTGAACAATACCAAGCGCCTTGATTCTTAGGCTCTTCTTGGCACCATACCCAGTCTTTTACGTGTTTGTATTGCTCTACCACTTTCTGCATCTCAGCAGATGGGAATGGATAAAGCTGTTCAATACGTACAATAGCGGTGTCGCTTAGTTCATTTTCACGACGCTTTTCAAGTAAGTCGTAATACACTTTGCCCGAACACATCACAACTCGTTTGACCTTCTTCGGATCGATATCATCAATCTCAGGCAAGACATTGTGGAATACGCCTTCTGCTAATTCTTCCATTGATGAGACCGCTAATGGATGACGCAACAATGATTTAGGCGACATGACAATCAAAGGACGACGCATTGGGCGCACCGCTTGACGACGCAACATATTGTATACCTGTGCAGGTGTTGATGGCACACATACTTGCCAATTGTGATCGGCACATAGTTGTAAGAAACGTTCTAAACGCGCTGAGCTATGCTCAGGGCCTTGGCCTTCATAACCATGTGGCAGTAGCACGGTCAAGCCACACAGACGACCCCACTTTGCTTCACCAGAGCTCAAGAACTGATCGAATACAACCTGCGCACCATTTGCGAAATCACCGAATTGAGCTTCCCAAATGGTTAATGTGCGGGGCTCAGCAGTTGAATAACCATATTCAAATGCCAATACGGCCTCTTCAGATAATACGGAATCGTGTACTTCAAAGCGACCTTGTTCAGGGGCAATATTTTGTAGTGGCAAATAGACGCTTGCATCCGTTTGATTGTGCAGTACCGCATGACGGTGGAAGAACGTACCACGTCCAGAGTCTTGACCGGTAATACGGATATCCGTGCCTTCTGCGACTAATGACGCATAGGCTAGGTTTTCCGCCATACCCCAATCGAGTAAGCGTTCGCCTTCAACCATTGCACGACGGTCGTCATACTGTTTTTTGACACGAGAGTGCAACTTGTGCTCAGCAGGGATATCAACAATACGCTGACCTAATTCAATTAGACGTTCTACCGGTAATTTACCGTCATAAGCAACATCCCAGTCGTGCCCTAAGAACGGAGTCCAATCAACTGAGTGCTCGGTCATTGGACGCCACTCTTCTACCACACAAGCACCATGGTCAAGGGCTGCGCGATACTCAGTAATGAGTTTATCAATTTCGTGCTGTTCAACACTGCCTTCTGCAGTCAATTGTTGAGCGTACAACTCACGAGGCACAGGGTGCTTTTTGACCTTTTGATACATCAACGGTTGCGTTGCATTGGGTTCATCCGCTTCGTTATGGCCATGACGGCGATAACAAACTAAGTCAATCACCACATCACGTTTAAACTTATTGCGGTAATCCAGCGCAAGCTTAGTGACAAAAGCAACCGCTTCTGGATCGTCACCATTGACGTGGAAAATAGGCGCCTGAACCATCTTGGCGATATCAGTACAATATTGTGTCGAACGCGTATCTTCAGTCTTATTGGTCGTAAAACCAACTTGGTTATTAATAACAATACGAACGGTACCACCAACCGAATATGCACGAGTCTGTGACATGTTGAAGGTTTCTTGGACAACACCTTGTCCCGCAATCGCAGAATCACCGTGAATGGTAATTGGTAATACTTTGGTTCCTTCAGAATCACGACGCTCTAAACGCGCTTTTACAGAGCCCATTACCACAGGATTGACAATCTCAAGGTGCGATGGGTTAAAAGCGAGTGCTAAGTGAACGTTGCCGCCATCTGTTGCAAAGTCAGATGAATAACCTGCATGGTACTTCACATCACCGGCGCCTAATGATTCATCATGCTTACCGGCAAACTCATCGAATAGGACGGATGGGTTTTTGCCTAACACGTTGACCAATACATTTAAACGACCACGGTGAGCCATACCGATAACGACTTCTTTTGAGCCCGATGCACCGGCTTCATTGATAAGCCCCTTCAGCATTGGAATTAAAGAGTCACCGCCTTCTAGCGAGAAACGCTTTGCTCCAGGGAACTTAGAGCCCAGGTATTTTTCCATGCCGTCAGCAGCAATTAAGCCTTTTAATATCTTGATCTTCTCATCACGAGGAATTTCAGGACGCGCTTCAACCGATTCAATTCGCTGTTGCAACCAACGCTTTTGCTCGGTATCGGTGATGTGCATATATTCTGCGCCAATCGAAGCACAGTAAGTACGGTTTAGTGATTTGTACAGCTCACCTAAAGACATCTTGTCTTTACCGATTGCATAAGAACCGACATTAAATACCGTATCAAAATCTTGTTCAGACAAGTTGTGATGAGACAACTCTAAATCGCGCACACGCTCTTGACGCCATAAACCAAGTGGATCAAGGTTGGCGTGTTGATGCCCACGGAAGCGATAGGCATTGATGAGCTGTAAAACTTTGACCTGTTTTTCATCGCCTGCGACACCCACTTGCTGTGGAGCGCTTGAAGCAGCGCGAGCAATAGGACCAAGTGCGGCGAGTTTGCGGTACTGTTCGCGAATTTCAGTGTGATTGGCGTCAAGTGAAACGCCATCAACTTTTGGTAAAGAATCAAATACTTCTTGCCAAGTAGCTGGAACGCTCTGCGGATCATCTAGATAGAGTTCAAATAACTCTTCTACATAGGCCGCATTTGCACCTGCCATGTGTGAGGATTCCCACCAAGCTTGCATTGTGCTTTGTTGCATCGATTATGCCCTGTTTCCTATTTGTGATGTGTAGTCTTGCTGTGACCACGTCCATTGTTTCAATATTTTGTGCAAAAAAATAGCCATCCATGTCACGGGATAGCTATTTAGGCACTGAAGGCCGACTCGCTGTCAGCCTTTATTACAACTAAACAGCTCGTTGTAAAAGCATCGATTTGATTTGACCGATGGCTTTGGTCGGGTTTAATCCTTTCGGACAAACGCTGACACAGTTCATGATCCCGTGACAACGGAATACACTAAACGCATCATCCAGATCATTCAATCGTTCTTCAGTCGCAGTATCACGACTATCTACTAAGAAGCGATAGGCGTGTAACAAACCAGCAGGCCCAATGAATTTATCAGGGTTCCACCAGAATGATGGGCACGATGTAGAACAGCATGCACATAAAATACACTCATAAAGACCGTCTAACTTTGCACGTTCTTCAGGAGACTGAAGGTGCTCACGTGCTGGAGGCTGTTTGTTATCATTAATCAAGAATGGCTTGATTTTTTCGTACTGGTTATAGAACTGCGTCATATCAACGACTAGGTCACGAACAACAGGTAGGCCCGGTAAAGGTCTAACAACAATTGTACCGTTGCCTAAGGCTGATAATGGCGTGATACATGCCAGGCCGTTTTTGCCATTCATGTTCATACCATCAGAACCACATACCCCCTCACGACACGAGCGACGGAAAGATAAAGTTGGGTCTTGTTCCTTGAGCGCCAAAAGTGCGTCAAGAACCATCATATCCTGACCTTCTTCAACCTCTAACGAGTATTCCTGCATACGAGGCTTGTCATCGATATCAGGGTTGTAGCGATAAATTGAAAAATTAAGTTGCATCTTCATTCTCCTTAATATGTACGCGCTTTCGGCGGGAAGGCCTCACGCAATTTAGGCGTCATATTAACGTCACGTTTAGTCATGCCTTCAGTTTGAGGGCGGTAGATAGAATGGCATAACCAATTATCATCATCACGCTCTGGGAAGTCGAAGCGGCTGTGCGCGCCACGGCTTTCCGTTCTGAAGTTCGCTGCAACTGCTGTTGAGTACGCTGTTTCCATTAAGTTATCAAGCTCTAAACACTCGATACGCTGAGTATTGAAGTCTGATGACTTATCATCCAAACGAGCATGTTGTAAACGCTCACGGATTTCTTTTAATTCTTTAAGACCTTCAGCCATTGCATCGCCTTCACGGAATACCGAGAAGTTTAATTGCATACACTGCTGCATGTCTTTTTTGATTTGAACTGGGTCTTCACCTTTACCAACCGCTGATGATTCCCAACGATTAAAGCGTGATAGTGACGCGTCTAAATCAGATTCAGACGCGTCGCGAGATACGGTGATTTCTTTAAGTTTATCGCCAAGGTGTAAACCTGTCGCACGACCGAATACAACCAAGTCAAGAAGTGAGTTACCGCCAAGACGGTTTGCACCGTGTACGGATACACAGGCGATTTCACCACAAGCAAATAAACCGTCGACTGGGACGTCATTGCCATTGTCATCGATATTGATGACTTGACCATCAACGTTAGTTGGTAATCCACCCATCATATAGTGACACGTTGGGATAACTGGAATCGGCTCTTTGACCGGGTCAACGTGTGCAAATGTGCGAGATAATTCAAGGATGCCAGGTAAACGCGACTCAAGGACTTCTTTACCTAAGTGGTCAAGTTTGAGCTTGATGTGTGGCCCCCAAGGACCATCACAACCGCGACCTTCACGAATTTCAGTCATCATTGAGCGTGCAACGACATCACGGCCTGCTAAGTCTTTGGCATTTGGTGCATAACGTTCCATGAAGCGCTCGCCATCTTTGTTTAGAAGATAACCACCTTCACCACGACAGCCTTCAGTAACCAAGGTCCCTGCGCCAGCGATACCCGTTGGGTGGAACTGCCACATTTCCATGTCCTGAACCGCAACACCTGCGCGAAGTGCCATACCAACACCGTCACCAGTGTTAATGTGAGCATTGGTAGTAGACGCGTAGATACGGCCAGCACCACCCGTTGCTAAGACAACCGCTTTGGATTTGAAGTACACCACTTCGCCCGTTTCGATGTCTATTGCAGTACAACCAACCACAGCACCGTCTTGATTTTTAACCAAGTCAAGCGCATACCACTCAGAGAATACTTTGGTTTTGTTTTTAACATTTTGCTGATAAAGCAAATGCAACAATGCATGACCTGTACGGTCAGCTGCGGCCGCGGTACGGGCAGCTTGCTCACCACCAAAGTTTTTCGACTGGCCACCAAATGGACGTTGGTAAACACGACCTTCTTCAGTACGCGAAAAAGGCAAACCCATGTTTTCCATTTCAATAATGGCTTCTGGGCCGGTTTTACACATGTATTCAATCGCATCTTGGTCACCGATATAATCAGAACCTTTGACCGTATCGTACATGTGCCAT
>JALRKK010000042.1 GCA_023268935.1 Glaciecola sp. | reverse complement strand
GTCTTCAACAATCGCTAAATATTTTTCGCCCGCTGTACGATAAATCAAATCGGACATATCTTTGCGGATCATAGGCTTATTGGTTGGTATGACAACTGTTTCTAAACCATAAATGTGCTGAAATTCGAACGCTTCAGTATCTGCGGTCCCTGTCATACCACTGAGTTTTTCGTACAGACGGAAGTAATTCTGGAAAGTGATCGATGCAAGAGTTTGATTTTCGTTTTGGATCTTTACGCCTTCTTTCGCTTCAACGGCTTGATGTAAACCTTCAGACCAGCGACGTCCTTCCATCGTACGGCCAGTGTGTTCATCGACAATCACAATTTCTTCATCTTTGACAATGTAGTCCACATCTTTGACAAAGATTTTATGTGCTTTGAGAGCTGCGTTGACGTGTTGTAATAGGGCGATATTCGAAGAAGCAAATAAAGAATCACCTTCTTTTAATATACCAGCTTGAATCATAAGTTCTTCAACGTATATTTGACCTTTTTCAGTCAAATAAACTTGTTTAGCTTTCTCATCTACCGTGTAATGACCTTCACCAATTTCTTCTTCGGTATCTTCTTTATCCTGCTGAACAAGTTTAGGAACTAAAGCATTAATCTGCTTATACAGCGCAGAACTATCTTCAGCTGCACCAGATATAATCAGAGGCGTTCTTGCTTCATCAATTAAAATTGAATCCACCTCATCGATAACAGCATGATATAAACCTCGTTGAACTCTGTGTTCTGGGCTATATGCCATATTATCGCGAAGGTAATCAAAACCAAATTCGTTATTTGTGCCGTAAGTTACATCACATGCGTATGCTTCAACTTTTTCTTGCTGAGACATACCTGGAACATTACAGCCAACAGTTAAACCGAGGAAAGAAAATAACAGACGCAATCCATCCGCATCACGTTTGGCAAGGTAGTCATTGACTGTAATTACATGGACCCCTTTACCGGTCAAGGCATTGAGATAAGTCGCCGTAGTTGCAGTTAACGTTTTACCTTCACCGGTACGCATTTCAGCAATCTTACCTTCGTGTAAAATCACACCACCGGTCATCTGCACATCAAAATGACGCATACCGTAAACGCGTTTACTGGCTTCACGAACCACAGCAAATGCCTCTACAAGAATGTCATCTAAGGTTTTGCCTTCAGCTAACGCTTGTTTAAAAAACGTGGTTTTACCCTTTAGCTCTTCATCTGATAAAGCTTCTAACTCAGCTTCAAGTTGGTTAATTAACTTAACGCGTTTGTTTACTTGTTTAAGAATGCGATCGTTACGACTGCCAAAAATTTTGCGTGCGATTGATGAAAACATGCTGTAATAAATTCCGTAAATTTAGTTATTTGCGGTAAACATAAGGGAGGGGATCAATTTGTTTACCTTGTTTTATTATTTCGTAGTGAACGTGTGCGCCTGTCGAACGCCCCGTATTACCAACGGTAGCAATACGGTGTCCTTTTGTTACAACTTCCCCGACGACAACGTTTAAGCTCTGATTATGCCCGTAGCGAGTGACTAATCCATTTCCGTGATTAATTTCGACCAAATTTCCATAGCCAAACCGCTCACCTGACCAAGTCACTACACCAGCGGCTGTCGCAATAACTGGATCGCCTTCATTCCCTGCAAAATCAATTCCTTTGTGCATGGCTTGCTTTCCTGTAAAGGGGTCATCCCGCATTCCATAATAGGAAGATAACCAACCGGTTTGTATTGGCCGACCGGTTATACGTTGTTGAGTATCTATATGGGTGTTGTTAAAGACATTTTCAAGGATCGCTAGTTGCTTAATTTGATAATCTAATTGCTGTTGTAGAGCTTGCAAAGAACCGCTCACCGATGGCTCAAATTCTTGTTCTGGAACTGGTATAGGGATATCGGTAAGTTGGACATTCATTGCTTTAGCAATGTCTACCTGCTGTAAAGAAAGAAGGGATAACTGTGCTTGCAGTGCCGAGATGTGCTGTAGTAGGGCATTTTGTTCAATACCAGATTGCTCAATGACTTGCTCTAGCATGCTTTGCTGTGCCAGCAAACCCTGTTTGACTAAACTCACTTGATTGGCGTGTTCTGAAGCAATTTGGGTAGAACGAGAGGACACGATAAACACTAAACTGGCCATTACGAAACAGACCAAAACACGTCGAATCGAGAAGTCTGTTCGATAACGTTTACCGCTGTGTTCTAGTTGAAGTTGCAGGCGCATATATGTTGTTTAAATGATATTCAAACAGCGATTTTAACTGAATCGCTACGGAATTCAAGCAGACGTTGGCGCTAAATAGTGGCAAGAACAGGATTAATATATTGAATCGGTACATCCCCAGATTCGTATGTCACAAACTCCCATGCCGATTTGTCGTTGATCACAGCATTGAGAAGCTTGTTATTTAGGCCATGCCCTGTCTTGTAAGCTTTGAGCATGCCAATGATGCTGTAACCACCTAAATACAGATCACCGACGGCATCAAGGATTTTGTGTTTTAAAAACTCATCGCTGTAACGCAGCCCCTCAGGATTCAGGACCCGATATTCGTCAAGCGCTACAGCATTATTCATACTGCCGCCTAAAGCTAAGTCCATGGCATTCATGGTTTCAAGATCACGCATGAAACCAAAGGTTCTTGCACGAGATACATGGTCAATGTAGGAGTCAGAACTAAAATCTAATTCCATATGTTGACGAGTCTGGCTAATTACTGGATGGTCAAAGTCAATTCTAAAATCAACTTTAAAACCATTATACGGAAGTAATTCAGCCCACTTATCACCTTCTTCAACTCGAACCGGCTTGATCAAGCGCAAAAACTGCTTAGGTGCATTGAGCTCTTCAATCCCTGCCGATTGAAGTAAAAAGATAAATGGACTCGCGCTGCCATCCATAATAGGGAGTTCATGACTGTTAACCTCTACGATAATATTATCAATGCCAAGCCCAGCTAGAGCAGAAACAAGGTGTTCAACGGTATGAATTGCCACGCCATCAGAGTTACTTACACAAGTACATAGCACTGTGTCCTTAACTGCATCTGCACGGGCAGGTATATCAACGTGTGGAGACAAATCAATACGACGGAAAATAATCCCAGTATTAGCCGGAGCGGGGCGCAGTGTCATCGTGACCTTGTTGCCCTTATGCAAGCCGATACCGGTTTCTTGAACCGCATGTTTGATTGTACGTTGTTTAATCATAGTAAACCCTTGAAAACTGGTGGCATATTATATGGTCGTACCAGTTAACAGTCAATCATAATTCAATAAAATGAATTAATCTGCCTGACGACGTAAAAACGCTGGAATGTCCAAATACTCCTCAGCGTCTTTTTCTGGAGTCGTTTCAGGTGCAGGTGAAGCAGCATGAGACGCTCCAACAACAACAGATTTGGCGACCTGTGGCGAAGTGGGTACCACTGAAATATCTGGCTTTTCAGTACCAATTCCGGTTGCAACGACTGTTACGCGTACTTCGTCAGTCATATCCATGTCGATAACCGTACCAACGACTACCGTCGCGTTTTCTGAGGCAAAGGCTTTTACTGCGTTACCTACAGTTTCATACTCGTCAATCGCAAAATCAGGACCAGCCGTGATATTTACCAAAATACCTTTAGCACCAGTTAAATCGATATCTTCTAGTAACGGACAGGCAATTGCTTGGCTTGCTGCTTCTTCAGCACGATCTTCACCTGAAGCGGATCCTGTCCCCATCATTGCTGTACCCATTTCTGACATCACTGTCTTAACGTCTGCGAAATCAACATTGACCAGACCTTCAGTCGTGATCAATTCAGCAATACCTCTTACTGAGCCCAATAGTACGTCATTAGCAGCTTCAAATGCTTTTAATAACGGAGTGCCTTTGCCCAATACTTTTAGGAGTTTTTCATTCGGAATGGTAATGAGTGAATCAACATGTTTAGCCAGCTCATCGATACCTTGCGAAGCATAGCCGTTACGCTTTTTGCCTTCAAATGGAAATGGACGGGTCACCACTGCAACACTTAAGATCCCCATTTCACGAGCAATCTTAGCAACTTCTGGCGCCGCACCCGTACCGGTGCCACCACCCATACCGGCGGTAATAAATACCATATCAGCACCATCGATAGCCTGGCGAAGGGTTTCGCGATCTTCGTGTGCCGCTTCACGGCCAATATTAGGATCAGCTCCTGCGCCTAGGCCTTTGGTGACGGCATTACCGATTTGCAAGATTGTATCTGCATTAGATTTTTTTAGGACTTGAGCATCTGTATTAACTGCGATGAACTCAACACCTTCAATTTTATTTTTGACCATGTGTTCAACGGCATTACCGCCGCCGCCACCTACGCCAATAACTTTAATCACCGCTTCGGTACTATCGTCTTCAATTAATTCAAACATATTTCTGCTCTCCAATATATTTTCACTATTATATATTATTATTTTTTAAAATTCGCCTTTAAACCAAGCTTTTATTCGGTGAAAAATCCCTTCTTCTGTATTTCTGATAGGCGATATATTTTCCATTGTTTCTAGCTTTCCATAATGTAATAAACCGATGACTTGTGCATACGTTGGATCGTTGACATAATCTGTTAACCCTTTGATATTCATTGGCTTACCGATTCGCACTGGTAAACTGAAAATGCTCTCAGCTAATTCTAAGGCACCAGGCATTTTGCTGGTACCACCAGTCAACACAACACCCGCAGCAACCTGTTCGAATAATCCGCTATCTCTAATGTGTTCATAAACGAGTTCTAGAATTTCATGGAACCTAGGTTCAATCACTTCCGCCAACGTATGGCGGGACATACTGCGATCTTCACGTCCACCTACACTCGGTACATTGATCGTTTCTTCCATGCTGACGAGATCTTTGAGCGCACACGCTTGAGATATCTTGATTTGTTCCGCATGATTCAATGGTGTACGGAATATTTTGGCAATATCATTAGTGATTTGGTTGCCACCAATCGGGATCACCGCTGAATATCTCACGCACGCATCAGCATAGATAGTTATATCAACTGTCCCTGCCCCGATATCGACTAGACAGACACCGAGCTCTTTTTCGTCTTCGGTAAGTATAGAGTGGCTTGAGGCTAACGCTGAGAAAACGGTACTGTCGATACTAATACCACATCGGTCGGTACACTTGATAAAATTCTTAGCCATATCATCTGCACAGGTAATAATATGAACATTTGCTTCCATCCGAACACCAGACATACCTAACGGATTTTTAACGTTCTCTTGAACATCAACACTGTACTCTTGTGGCAACACGTGCAAGATCCTACGGTCTGCAGGAATGGGCACCGAACGGGCAGCATGTATAACATTCACAATATCATCCTGGGTCACTTCATTATGATTTATTGGCACCATACCGTGTTCATTTTGACAGCCAATATGCCTCCCAGAAATACCTAAAATAGCAGACGAAACACGACAATCAGCCATTAACTCCATCTCTTCTACAGCCCGTTTTAACGCGTTAGAGACTAGGTTTAGATCGTTCACACCGCCTTTGTCCATTCCTTTTACAAGGTGATTGCCGACACCCAATACATTTATATCACCATCATCTAGTACTTCACCTAAAACGGCTTTAATACTATGTGTACCGATATCTAATCCAACAAGCAAACCTGAAGTCTCGATTTTTGCCATGTGTGCAATTTTCCTATTTAAACCATTCGTTAAATCGATGTACTCTTTTCTACAAAACGTACTGCTGCACCTGTGTCGTAGCGCAGGTCAACGTACTCTATCGATTTATTTTGTTCTAATAACAGCGGGTACAAATTCACAAACCGTTGTACTCGCTCAATAAAATCTTGTCGCCCTAAATTAATTCTGATGCCGTTGTTAAGCTCAACTTGCCAAGCAAAACGCTCAGTCAGCAACAAACTATCTATCACCAAATCATGTTGAGTCAATAAACTGGACATCGCATTAAGCCCTATTAATGCAGTTTGTTCAGCACCATTAGGGCCATACATACTCGGCAATTTTGCCAGCTGAATATTTCCACTAAAGGCACTGCCTTCAGAATTGATCAACTGATCACCATTCCAATTCGCCACCGGAATCTGCTCAACGACAAATACCTGCAACGTATCTGGCCATTTTTTTCTGACCGAAGCCTGATATACCCAAGGTTGTTCCAATAAGCTCTCATAAATGGCATTGACATCTAACGCAAAAAAGCTTCCGGTATGGCTTTCCCGAATAAATTCAACTAAAGTCTCTGGCTGAACGTATTCCGTTTTCCCTAGAATCTGTATGTGTCGGACTGGCACTTTTTGCGCATCCAACATCCAGCTGCGCAAGCTCATACCACCCACAGCAAAACTCACCAATACACAGGTTAAAAAAATCAAACTCACCCAGCGTTCATAACCTATCGATGAGTCTTGACCTACGCTGGTCATTACCGCACCGTTTGCATTATTTTGAGCACCAAGTTTGGAAAATCTATCCCTGCTTGACGGGCTGCCTTTGGTACTAAGCTCTTGGCTGTCATGCCTGGTACTGTATTGACCTCAAGTAATAAAAATTGCCCCGTCTCATCGCGCATCACATCTACTCGTCCCCAGCCAGTTGCAGAAACACTGCGAAATGCATCGAGACAGAGGTTCGCTAGTTGCTGCTCCTCGTCATCGGTGAGACCGCTAGGACAAAAATATTCAGTTGTATTATCTTGATATTTAGCAGCATAATCATAAAACACGTGTGGCGTAACCATTCGAATGCTCGGAAGCGCAACGTCATCCAAAATCGCGACTGTGTATTCTTGTCCAGTCACATACGCTTCAAGTAACACCTCATTGTCTAGTTCTAATGCAGTGTTCACTGCATCAATTAATTCGGCACTATTTTTAACTTTTGCCATACCGATACTGGAACCCTCACGACTCGGTTTGACCATGATATTGTGTGTAAATTCACATAATATTTTGTTCGCTTCAGCTTCTTGTAAAGGCGCGTTTACCCGCAAAAAATTAGGAGTGGGTAATTCTCTTGCCACCCAAATCTCTTTGGTATGGATCTTATCCATAGCCAATGCTGAACCAAGTACACCAGACCCTGTATAAGGTATCTCTAAATACTCTAATGCACCTTGAATGGTGCCATCTTCGCCACCTCGGCCATGCAATATAATAAATGCTAGATCAATATTCATTGCTTGTAGTTCAGAGAGTGGTTGCATCGAAGGGTCAAATATTACATGTTCGATTTTTAAGGTTGTTAACGCCTCGCAAACGGCGCGTCCCGATGCTAACGAAACGTCTCTTTCAGCTGACTTTCCCCCCATCAAAACAGCTACTTTCATAAGACTACTTCCTCTAATACTGAACAAATGTTGTCAACTGAATTTGGTGATGCAAACGTTTTTGCTTTATGTCCCATTTGCATTGTGGATGTCGAATCGTTTAATAAATTTTGTAATACAGTGCCTAAGTCCTGGATATTAGATTGCAATAACGTTGTACTAGCACCTGCCAACGTTAGACTTTGCGCATTTTGGTATTGATGGTTGTCAACAGCATGTGGATAGGGAACAAAAATCGCGACTCTTCCAGCAGCGGCTACTTCGGCTACCGTTAACGCACCCGCCCGACAAATTACAATATCGTGTTCGGCAAATGCATTAGACATCTCGTCTATAAATTCACACACCGTCACATCTGGCATATCAGCATAAGCCTTAGTTACGAACTCAACGTTATTTTTACCCGTTTGATGCGTGACTTTACCGACCTTTAGATTGCGTAAAATGCTCGGCACTTCTGTATTGAGCACCTGTGCACCTAAGCTACCACCAACAATGAGAATATTATTTTGCAAAGGTGTCTGTAGCGGTGGGATTTGCCAAAAATCTTCACGCACTGGATTACCAACATAGCGGTAACTGGATGAACCGAAGTCAAAGCCTGTTAAAGTATGTTTAGCTATTCTACTCAACCATCGATTGGTCATTCCAAACACCGCATTTTGTTCATGTAATACTAAGGGTACACCATACAAATATCCTGCAACACCGCCTGGTCCGCTTGCGTAACCGCCCATTCCCAACATGACATCTGGTTTGACTTTACAGATTATTCGAAAGGCTTGCCAGACTGATTTTATGAGCATAAAAGGCGCAGCAAAAGCCCGCAATAGTCCATTTCCTCTAAGCCCTTTGACTTCAATCGTGTAGAAGGGAATATTGTGTTTGGGGACAATCTTCGCTTCCATTCGTTCAGCCGTACCTAACCACACGATTTCCCAATCTTTTTTGGCTAAAGCATCTGCGACAGCTAAAGCAGGGAAAATATGGCCTCCAGTACCGCCAGCCATAATCAGTAACTTAGGCATCAGATACCTCGTCATCATTTTGATTGTGCTGTTCTGTTTGCTTTTGTTTTAGCTGTTTGTGCTTCGCACGATATGTCGAACGATATTCAAAATCGATTCTGACCAAGAGTGCTACCGCAATGGCCATAATAATTAAACTCGAACCACCATAGCTCACCAATGGTAAGGTTAACCCCTTGGTGGGCAACATACCTGCACTGGCGCCAACATTTACCAGCGTCTGAAAACTAAACCAAATCCCTATCGCATAGGCGAGGTAACCGTGATAGGGAAGTTGAGTTTGCAAGCATTTATTACCGAGGCGCATGGCTTTAAAGACAAGTACAAAAATGAATAGCAACAATGACATGACACCGATATAACCAAGTTCCTCTGCGAGTATTGCCACAATAAAATCGGTATGCGCCTCGGGTAAGAAACTCAATTTTTGCAAACTATTGCCCAACCCTTGCCCAAACCAGTCTCCTCGGCCATAAGCCATCAGTGACTGTGTCAGTTGATAGCCAGAACCAAATGGATCGGCCCAAGGATCGAGAAACGCTTCAATTCGACGCATTCGATATTCTTTGGAAATGATCATTAGTACTATGAATACTAAGCCTGAGCAGACTAAAAAAACAAAGTTTATGACTTTTGCGCCGCCTAAAAACATCACCGCAAAGGTGGTTACGAACAAGACAATAATCGTGCCCAGATCCGGCTGTAAACCTAATAAGAAAGCGAGAATGCTCAACATAACTACTGGTTTTAATATGCCTCGCCATGTCTCTTGGATTTGTTCATTTCGCCGCACGAGATAGCTGGCAAAAAACGCAAAAAAGAACAATTTTGCCGGCTCTGCTGCTTGGATATTAATTGGACCAATTCGGATCCAACGAGTTGCACCATTGACATTGTGCCCAATAAACAAAACCGCAACCAACAGGGCCAACGCCGCAAATAACAATATAGCGCTGTGTTTATGCCATTGCGCAACAGGAATGGTTAAGGTGATCATACCTGCAATGATGGCGAGCGTGGCAAAGACCAAATGGCGGATGATAAAAAAGTACGGATTATTATATTTAGCGATCCCTTCAGGCATGGACGCAGATGCAACGATGACAATGCCCAAGAACATTAAGATGGCTGCAACGAACAAAATTCCACGGTCATATTCAACAGTGGGATGCTCATCATATTGTTCTTGAAACATCTGGCGCAAACTGAGTTGCATGTTATCCTCGGTAATACATTTTCATAGATTCTTTATCGGAGTTTTAAAGTTGCCAACCCGACCAAGACCAAAATCAACGATATAATCCAAAAGCGCACAATGACTTTTGGCTCAGGCCACCCTTTTAACTCAAAATGGTGATGAATCGGTGCCATGCGGAATACTCTTTTCCCGCGTAATTTAAATGAAGCGACTTGAATAATGACCGACAGCGTTTCGATCACAAAAATTCCGCCCATAATCACCAAAACGATTTCTTGTCTCACCAGCACGGCGATTATGCCCAGCGTACCACCTAAAGCGAGTGAGCCAACGTCACCCATAAATACCGATGCTGGGTAGGCGTTAAACCATAAAAATCCAAGTCCCGCACCAAATATAGCTGCACATATAATCACTAATTCACTGGCTTGGGGAATGTATGGGATATGCAGGTATTCCGAAAAATTTATATTACCTGTGGCGTAAGCCATTATTGCAAGGGCACCTGCAACCAATATAGTCGGTACAATGGCTAGTCCATCAAGCCCATCAGTTAAATTAACAGCATTACTGCTGCCAACTACAGTGAAGTAAACCAACACAATAAACATCAAACCTAACTGAGGCATAACATCTTTGAAGAACGGGACAACTAACGCCGTTTGTTCTGGCAAAGTCGTGTTAGCATATAAATACACGGCAACCGCTACTGCTATAACGGTCTGCCAAAAATACTTCCATCGAGCAATAAGCCCCTTGGGATCTTTGCGCACCACTTTGCGGTAATCATCGACAAAACCCACTGCACCATAACCAAGTAATATCGTCAGCGTTATCCAGACATATTCATTACTAAGATCTGCCCATAACAAAACGCTGACACAGATCGTTGCCAGAATCAGTACCCCACCCATTGTTGGAGTACCCATTTTTTGTAAATGTGTTTCGGGTCCGTCATCGCGAACCGTCTGTCCAATTTGCAGTCGCTGTAAGGCCTTGATCATTTTCGGCCCAATCAGGATTGAAGCGATTAATGCTGTTAGAGCGGCTAGAATCGAACGCAGCGTCAAATAGTTCAGAACACTGAACCCGACGTCTAATTGCATCAACCACTCACTTAACCATATCAGCATGCGATTGCCCCATACTGCCTAGTCAACTTTCCCACAGGGGAGTCCTCCATAGCTTTAACGACTCGTTCCATGCCTGAGGAGCGAGATCCTTTGACCAGAAGCGTAATGTTCTCATCTAGATGCATTACCGTTTTATAAAGTGAGTCGACTAGTTGGTCAATATCACTAAAATGACTACCTTGACCATCAAATACTGTACTTGCAGATTGACTTAATACCCCAATCGTAAATAAATAATCGATGCCACATTCTTTTGCATATTGTCCAACTTGCTCGTGATATTGACGCGATTTGTCGCCTAATTCTGCCATATCCCCTAACACCAATATCCGTATTCCCTGATACGCGGACAACAAATCAATTGCGGCATTTACCGAAGCAACATTGGCATTGTAAGAGTCGTCAATCAGGCGCACTTGCTCAGATAACTGTTTGACGGTAAGTCGTCCGCCGACATTGGTCATCTTGGCCAACCCATCGCGAACATTTTCTAAACTCGCACCAACATTAATTGCCAGTGCTGCTGCTAATAAAGCATTGCCAACATTGTGTAAACCTGGTTGAGTGAGTTGTATGTTCATTTCACCGACTGGTGTATGCATTATGAAATGCGCACAACCATCAAACGCTAATCCTACTTGTGAAGCCGTGTAATCTGCTCCTTGACCTGGCGCGTCCTTAATTGAGAAGGAATAATTGAATTCGTTATCTAATTTCCCTTTCCAAAAATCATAAAATTGATCGTCATGATTGAGCAATGCAACACCATCTTTTGCCAAACCTTTGAATATTTCTCCTTTTGCTCTAGCCACACCAAAGACACTACCAAACCCTTCAAGATGTGAAGCTGCAGCATTGACGATTGTTGCCACATCAGGTTTTACCAAACTAGTGGTATAAGCGATCTCGCCCATGTGGTTTGCCCCCATCTCAATCACGGCAAACTCATGTCGCTCTTCTAGACGAAGCAATGTAAGGGGTACGCCAATATGGTTGTTGAAATTGCCATTTGTCGATAAAACCGTCCCGCATTCTTGTAATATGGCAGTGGTCATCTCTTTTACTGTGGTTTTACCGCTACTGCCCGTTATGCCAATGGTTTTTGGGGATACTTTACGTTTCACCATAGCACCAAACTGGCCAAGTGCAATATTGGTATCATCGACCAGTAGTTCTGGAATACCTGCGTCGGTAGGCTCACTTACGATAACCGCTACTGCTCCCTTTTGACGCGCTTCTTTGACAAACGCATGTCCGTTAAAATTAGGTCCGACTAAAGCGACAAAACAATCTCCAGGCTGAATTGAACGAGTATCAGTACTCACTCCAGATATTGTGATATCACCTAAGCCTTCAGAAAACTCCCCATAAATTTTGGCAGAAAGACAATCAACGACTTCGTGAATTTTTACTTTAACCATTATTCTTTACTCTTGTACAGGGTTTGAGGTATGGGCTAAATGACGCATGCTTTTGCTGTCATCAGGCGCAACATTGAGCAATTGCAATGAACCACTCATAATATTACTAAAGACCGGAGCAGCCGTATCTCCTGCGTAATAAAGATCACCACTGGGTTCATTGATCAGTACTACCACTACAAGCTGAGGGTCTGATACGGGCGCAAGGCCAGCAAAAATATTGACATACTCTTCTCCGTAGCCACCGGCAACTGCTTTTCGAGAGGTACCGGTTTTGCCAGCAACTCGATATCCTTTAACTGATGCCTTTACACCGGATCCATTTACTTGAGTCACACTCTCCATTAACTCAATGACATATTGCGTATTAGCTTGGCTAAAGGCGCGTTCTTCATCACGAATAAAGCCATCTTTGACAATTTTTAGGTCACGTTTTATTCCACCATTGGCTAACGTGGTGTACATTTTTGCAAGTTGCGCAGTCGTTACCGATATTCCATACCCAAATGACAAAGTTGCTAACTCAAAATCAGACCATCGGCTGCGCTCATGAAAAATACCATGGCTTTCACCAAGTAAGTTCATTCCCGTTTCCGTCATCAACCCCATGTTATAATATGTATCTAACAGGAATTCTTTTTGCACAGAAAGGGCCAGTTTTGATGTGCCCATGTTGCTCGATTTTTGAATAATGGTGCGCAAATCAACTTCACCTAGATTTTTTGGATCTCCAACCCGTGAACCACCTAAACGCATCCAGCCTGGATGTGTATCAATCGTATCACCTTGTTCAACCGAGCCAAATTCAAGGGCACTCAGTACAGCCAAAGGTTTTAATACTGAGCCGGGTTCAAACGCATCTGTCACAAC
>JALRKK010000034.1 GCA_023268935.1 Glaciecola sp. | reverse complement strand
ATGTGGGCAAGAAGAGGCATAACTGGCCCTGTCTTTTGTTTCGCTGGACATACCGATGTAGTCCCAACGGGGCCTGAATCACAATGGAGTCATCCCCCATTTGACGCACACATTGAAGATGGCATGATTTGGGGACGAGGTGCAGCAGATATGAAAGGCTCTCTGGCGGCAATGATCGTTGCCACTGAAAGATTCATTGCCGATTACCCGAATCACAAAGGCTCTATTGCCTATTTAATTACCTCAGATGAAGAAGGGCCTTTTATAAACGGGACAACTAAGGTAATTGATACATTAGAGGCACGTAATGAGAAAATTGACTATTGCATTGTCGGTGAACCCTCAAGCACATCTCATGTTGGTGATGTGGTTAAGTATGGTCGCCGTGGCTCCTTAACGGGTGACTTGACCATCATTGGTAAACAAGGTCATGTAGCTTACCCTCATCTCGCAGAAAATCCTATTCATACGGTTGCACCTGCGCTAGCCGAATTGGCGAATACCGTTTGGGATGAAGGTAATGCGGCATTTCCACCGACGAGCTTCCAAGTTTCAAACATGAATGCCGGTACAGGTGCAGGAAACGTGGTTCCTGGGCGTGCAACCTTATGCTTTAATTTTCGATTCTGCACAGAACAAACCTTTGCTTCATTAATTCAACGAACGTTGGCTATATTAGATAAGCATAATCTTAAATATGAGATTGACTGGACCTATAATGGACAGCCTTTTTTAACTGAAACGGGTACTTTGGTTGATGCAACGGTATCAGCTATTGAGTCAGTTACCGGAAAAGCTCCTGAACTTTCTACGGCAGGTGGAACTTCTGATGGTCGTTTTATTGCCCCCACAGGCGCTCAAGTTGTTGAATTAGGACCAATTAATGCCACAATTCATCAAATAGATGAGCGTGTTAGTTGTGCTGATTTAGAACTACTGACAGATATGTATTATCAAATACTGAAACATTGTTTGGGGCATTAATAATGTTACTTGACGAACAAATCCTTGGTTTAGAAGACGATCATTTAACGGATTTGTCCGAATTCAACGCATTGGGTGTTTCCGGTGATTTTGCTCTGATTAAAGAGGCTGGAGAGGCTTTTGTAAGCATGCAAAAAGCCGCAAATGAGGATGGTATAGACTGTCAAATTTATTCTGGTTTTCGAAGCTTTGCAGTGCAATCTTCGATTTGGCAGCGCAAGTGGTATGGTGAAAGGCCTACGCTGAACGACAAGGAAGAAGAAATCGATATAAATATCTTAAGTGACGTTGACAAAATGTATGCGATATTGCGTTTTTCAGCTTTGCCTGGTGCCTCGAGACATCATTGGGGGACGGATATTGACGTGTATGACGCAAGACAAGTAAATGACAAAAACTATCGTCTTGCACTAGTACCCAGTGAATATGAGCCCGATGGGATTTGTGGTGAGTTGAACGCATGGATGGAAGCAAATGCTGAAAAATTTGAATTCATTCGTCCCTATGCTCATGACTATGGTGGTATTGGTGTAGAGCCATGGCATTATAGTTTTGCCCCTATGGCACAAAAAATAATTAGAAATTTCCCTCTCACTTCACTTAATCAGCAATTAATGCAAAGTAATTTACCAGGCACACAAGTCATCTTGAATAACCTGGATATCGTCTATAACCGATATATACTTAACAACAACTCTCTTGGTGATTTAATATGAGCACAACGGTTATTGTGATTATTGTCTTAGTCGTGTTTGGCTTAATCATTTCAAATTTATTATTGTTAAAAGATTCAAAACGAATGGACCTACCGCAATCATACAAAGACCGAAAAGAAGCGGAAGCCAAACATCTCAAAGAACAAGAGGACAATAAGCAAGAGTAATCAACTTAAGCTAACTTAGCAAACGCCTGTTGGAGTGTGTTTATGAGTTTCAACTTAACCTTACTATCGTATTGAATGGCAGGCTGTTTGCCCCATATTGGACCAGGCCAAGCAGGATCATCTGAATACCTCGCCACATGATGGACGTGAAGTTGTCGAACAATATTACCTAGTGCTGCGACATTTAATGTTTCAGGGTTGAACACTTCTGTTAATACTACAGAAGTCAGATTTGAATCCAGATTCAATAGGCTTTGCTGTGTTTCTGTTAGGTGGTGTAATTCACTAACATCTGCAACTTGTGGCACCAAAATTAACCAAGGGTATTGCGCATCATCCATCAGACGAACGGTACAAAGTTGCAAGTCAATGACAAAATCAGTATCGTTTTGTAAGCGAGTGTCGAGCGCAAATCTATTATTCATATCAGTTCCAAATCATGTAAATCAATCTCGACAACCGTCAACAAAGCGCGTTGCCCGATAGCCACATCCGCATTAGGAAAAACAATGGCTTCTTTGTTTGCTAAAACGGGATATTCTTTTTTGCCTGAATAATGATAGGCAGTTGCTAAATTATATCCTTGCTCAAATGCAGTAAAATTTGGGGTATCATCAGCAAAATGCAACTCAAAATCGTCTGTTTCTCTTTGCACCGTTTGGGCAATATCAAACACAATCGGTGAATCATCACACTCGGGATTGAATTGATTATCGATTAATAAGTGGTTCAGAAACTCGAAACTCGATGCAAAATCAGCACGATTATTGTGTCCAAATGCCCTCACCTTGCCAAGTTCCACAGTGAACGCGTGTGCATCACAATGTTTACTCGTATAGTAAGAATAAGTGGTCGTTGGGTTGTGTGATAGCAGTATTGCTTGAATACCTGCACTCGCCAACCAATTGATTTGTTGTCGACTATAGGGCTTGCCATGTATATAAGGATATACCGCAAATCTAGGGTATTTGGCGTCCCTTATAGCAGTGTGCAAGTCGTAATGAAATTTTAGTTCTCGATGCTCACAGTCGGCAAAAAAAGTTTGAGTACACCGCTCTAGCTGAGCGGCTCGACGGGTTTCTGGCCCGGGTTCATAATGGTGATGAGCGCCATCAAACAAGCGATTCATATTGAGATCAACAAAGCGTTCACCGATATTCATCGCCGGAAGATTAGCAAACTGAAATTGCACTTTTACTTGTGGGATAATCGATTGGTTTAATATTCCTTCTACTAAGTCCGAGCACATTTCAATCGGGGCCGTTTCGTTGCCATGCACCCCGCAGCTGAACACCACATGACGCGTTTCACTTGGTTGATAATTGGCTGGTGCAAATTCAATTATTCCTGCATCAATCACAGATACTCGAGTGCCATTGGCCAGTATGGTTTGATGAGGCTGTATTTCCTCAGGCGAAAAACGAGAGCGGTCTAAAAATGATTGCATATCGGGTCTTATCTTTTTTTAGTTAATTTTACCGTTTGCTCAGGTTTTCACAACAAAAAGGAGCCAGCAGGCTCCTTTTTCAATCATTTAAGCGATTTAATCTTTGACTTCGCATGGTGTTAAACGCCAGATGTTATTGACATAATCGCGAATGGAGCGATCAGAGGTAAACTTGCCCATGTGCGCCGTATTCAAAATCGCCATACGAGCCCAATTTGTTTGATCTCGGTAAGCTTTATCCAAAGTTTCGTGCGCGTTAGCATAACTTTCATAATCCGCTAAACACAGATAAGGATCGCCACCGTCTAACAAGCTGTGCTTAATATTGCTCAACGCACCGGGTTTACCTGGCGTAAAGTAATCCGTATCCAACCAGTCAATGACAGCTTTCAGCTCGGCGTTGGCATAATAATAATCGTAAGGATTATAGCCTTTCGCTTTGATGGCTTGCACTTCCTCCACGGTTAAACCAAAGATAAAGATATTGTCATCACCAACTTCTTCAGCGATTTCAATATTAGCCCCATCCAAAGTACCAATCGTCAGTGCGCCATTAAGCGATAACTTCATATTACCAGTACCAGAAGCCTCTTTACCGGCCGTTGAAATTTGCTCAGACACATCCGCCGCTGGGATCATTTTTTCTGCTTGAGAAACACGATAGTTTGGTAAAAAGACCACTTTGAGCTTGTGATTGACACGGGGATCGTTGTTAATCTTTTCAGCAACGGCATTGATTGCGTATATAATGTCTTTGGCAAGCTGATAGCCTGGGGCTGCTTTAGCACCAAAGATAAAGACTCGAGGATGCATATCGTAGCTCGGGTTTTCGAGCAGGCGTCGATATAAAGCTAAAATGTGTAGCAAGTTCAAATGTTGTCGCTTGTATTCGTGCAAACGCTTGATCTGAATATCAAAAATAGCCTTTGTATCGACCTTTATCCCCGTTAACTTCAAGATTTCTTTGGCTAAATCAGCTTTATTTTCTTGCTTAACTTTCATGAAGGCTTTTTGAAATTTGGCATCGTCTGCAAACTCAGCAAGTCCGGTTAATTTATTCAGATCCAACGGCCAATTTTTACCAATCTTTTTGTCTATCAGTTTGGATAGGCGTGGATTACAAGCTTTTAACCAACGACGCGGGGTAATCCCATTGGTAACATTGGTTAACTTTCCAGGAGTCATCTGTTCAAACTCAGGGAATAAGTTCGCTTTGACTAATTTAGAGTGAATTTGCGCCACACCATTGACTTTGAATGAACCAATTACGGAAAGGTTACCCATGCGAACCATTTTTTCATCTGCTTCTTCGATAATGGACAGCTTAGCCTTCATAGCATTATCACCAGGCCAGACTTTTTCCACCTCAGCTAAGAAGCGATGATTGATTTCATAGATAATCTCAATATGCCGTGGCAAGATTTTTTCAATCATACGCACAGGCCATTTTTCTAGCGCTTCGGGTAATAACGTGTGATTTGTGTAAGCAAAGACTTGGCTAGAAATACCCCAAGCCGTGTCCCAATCCAGCTCAGCGCGATCAACTAAAATGCGCATCAGCTCTGGAATAGCAATTGCTGGATGCGTGTCGTTGAGTTGGATCACAACTTGATCAACAAAACGCGACCAATCATCACCGTGAGCGCGCTTATAACGACGTATAATATCTTTTAATGAACAGGCACAGAAAAAATACTGTTGGATCAGGCGCAGTTCTTTACCCGCTTCGGTTTCATCATTTGGATAGAGGACTTTTGAAATCGTTTCAGCTTGAACATTTTCGCGTTGCGCATCGACATAACCGCCGGCATTAAATACGTCCCAGTTAAAATAATCAGACGCCTCTGACTGCCATAAACGCAAAACGTTGACCGTTTTACCACCGTAACCAACCACTGGTACATCCCATGGTACCCCTTTTACAATCATACCTGGATGCCATTCTTTTTGAATACCACCATCGCTATTGTATTTGGTCTCAACATAACCATAAAGCGGAATCTCTTGAATGGATTCTGGACGGCAAATTTCCCATGGGTTGCCGTAGTCACGCCAACTATCTGGACGCTCAATTTGCTGATTATCACGAATTTCTTGACGAAATAAGCCATGTTCGTAGTGAATACCATAACCAATTGCCGGTAAGTCCTGCGTGGCTAAAGAGTCCAAAAAGCAGGCGGCAAGTCGGCCTAAGCCACCGTTACCAAGAGCCATATCTGGCTCTTCTTCCAAAATATCAGTCAGTGAGACGCCTAGCTCATGCAAAGCCTCATCAGCTGCATCGAACACTTCAAAATTGTGCATATTGTTTGACAGCAGACGCCCCATCAAGAACTCAGCCGAAAGATAATGTACCGCGCGAGTGTCATTGAGATAATGGGTTTTTTGGGTTTTACGCAACCCTTCCAAAACGAGTTCCTGCATTGCAGCAGAAGTAGCTTTCCACCAAGCGTGATTATCGGCTTTATTTTCATCCGTCCCCAAGGTCGAATGAAGATGACGCACCACTGCGTCTTTAAATGTTTGTTTGGTGATTGATGTACCGCTCATGTTCCATTTACCCTAAAAGAATAATTAAGATAATTGTAACAGTGGATCACTTGGTTTTTTGTTAAAATAGTGTTAACAAATCGAATTATTGCAATACATTCGTTTGCAAAACTTAATTTGTTAACGCCTTATTAACTTTTTGTTTTAAATAATGAAACATATCGGTTATTTGATGACGTTTGAGACTAAGTTTTGAGCATCTTTTAACAAGCGTTCTAGGTGCTCATCAGACACAAAACTCTCAGCATAGATTTTATAAACGTTTTCCGTACCTGAAGGACGAGCGGCAAACCAGCCATTTTCGGTACTCACTTTAACCCCGCCAATCGCCGCACCATTGCCTGAGGCATGCGTTTCAATGCGCAAGATAGGCTCGCCAGCAATTTGCGTAGAGGTCACGCTATCTGCATCCATAGAACTTAAAGCTTGCTTCTGTGCGAGACTGGCGGCCACATCCATTCTTTTGTAATAAGGTGTGCCGTGTTTTTCGGTAAGCTGCGCATAATACTGGCCAGGATTCATGCCTGTCTTTGCCGTAATTTCCGCAGCTAATAAACACAAAATAAAACCGTCTTTATCAGTTGCCCACGCCGTGCCGTCATGGCGCAAGAAGATCCCGCCGGCACTTTCTTCACCGGCAAAGGCAATCGACTGTTCTAATAAACCAGATACAAACCACTTAAAGCCTACTGGCATCTCTGCCAATTTAGCATCTTGTGCCTTGATAACTCGATCAATCATAGAACTTGAGACTAATGTTTTACCAATCGCTGCATCTTTAGGCCACTGCGGTCGATGTTGTAGCACATAATCAATCGCAACCGCCAAATAATGATTCGGATTTAATAAACCATGAGTGGGCGTCACAATTCCGTGGCGGTCAAAATCTGCATCATTGCCAAATGCCAAATCATAATCTTGCGCATAAGTAAGCAATCCAGCCATTGCATAAGGAGATGAACAATCCATACGGATTTGTCCATCTTTATCGAGCGTCATAAAGCGAAACGTTGGATCAATGTTGTTATTTACAACCTCAATATCCAGTTGGTAAGTCTCTGCAATACGTTGCCAATAACGCATTCCTGAGCCACCTAATGGATCAACTGCGATTCGTAATTTGGCGGTTTGAATGGCTTCGATATCCACTACATTGACCAAATCTTGAATATAGTCATCCATGAAATCGATTTCAGTCACATATTCTGAAGCCATTGCCTCTGCAATATGGATGCGTTTTACCTCGACATTTGCGTTAGTCAGTAACGCATTTGCACGTTGTTGGATTTGACTCGTTGCGTCACTATCCGCCGGACCGCCATGAGCAGCATTGTACTTAAAGCCACCATCTTGTGGCGGATTGTGCGATGGCGTGATAACCACACCATCGGCCACATCATCATACTTGGCATTGTGCTGCAAAATTGCTCGCGAGATCACTGGCGTCGGCGTGTAATCTCGATGTTGTTGCACCACCATACTGACATGATTGGCAGCCAGCACTTCTATCGTCGTGGTTAACGCTGCTTCAGATAAAGCATGCGTGTCCATACCAATAAAACATGGGCCGGTATGGCCTTGTTCTTTTCGATATTCGGCTAATGCTTGAGTAATGGCAGCAATATGAGCATCGTTAAATGACAGATTAAACGCACTGCCGCGATGACCTGATGTGCCAAAACTCACCGCTTGGGTTGGCTCGTTTACATCAGGTTGCAAGCTGTAATAATCACTGATGAGTTTTGGAACGTTGATCAAATGTTCACTTTTTGCTGGCTGACCAGCGAGAGGATGTAATGCCATGCGCTTCCCTGTCGATAAAAGATAGTTAATTCAATTCATTACAGTATATAAACATTTATAAGCAATCTCATCTGTTTTTGACTATGTTTTATAGAGAATGTTGGACACTTTACCTATGCATACAACTTTAATAACGTGATTCGTTATATTATCCGCGTGCTCTTTGGCAAGTAAATAAGTACCGATAGTAAAAAATGGACATTAAAAAACCCCGAGGAGCATTACTCATCGGGGTTTTTGCTATATTAGAAAAGCTTACTTAGCCGCTTTACGCGCTTTCGCCTCTTCGATAACCGCCTCAGCTACGTTCTGAGGACATGGGCTGTAGTGTGAGAACTCCATTGAGAACTGACCACGACCAGATGTCATTGTACGTAGGTGACCGATGTAACCGAACATTTCTGAAAGAGGTACATCAGCCTTAATGCGAACGCCGGTTACGCCTGCTTCTTGGTCTTTGATCATACCACGACGACGGTTCAAGTCACCGATAACGTCACCAACGTGATCGTCTGGGGTAAAGACGTCAACCTTCATGATTGGCTCAAGTAGTTGTGCTCCCGCTTTAGGAATTGACTGACGGAATGCGCCACGAGCAGCAATTTCAAACGCCACCGCTGATGAGTCAACGGCGTGGAAGCCACCGTCGAATAACTCAACTTCAACGTCTAACACTGGATAACCCGCTAACACACCTTCTTGCATCATCGAGGCAAAGCCTTTTTCGATGGCTGGGAAGAATTCTTTAGGTACGTTACCCCCAACAACCGTTGATTTGAACGTAAAGCCAGAATTTTGCTCGCCTGGTCTAATGCGGTAATCAATCTTACCGAACTGACCAGAGCCACCAGACTGCTTCTTGTGCGTGTATGAATCTTCAACTTCTTGTGTGATAGTCTCACGGTATGCCACCTGAGGTTTACCTACTTCAAGTTCTACGCCATAAGTACGCTTCAAGATATCTACTTTGATGTCTAAGTGAAGTTCACCCATACCTTTAAGGATAGTTTCACCTGAATCCTCGTCCGTCTCAACTTGGAAAGACGGGTCTTCAGCAACCATCTTACCAATCGCAATACCCATCTTCTCAGTAGAGCCTTTGTCTTTTGGTGCAACCGCAATTGAAATAACCGGCTCAGGGAAGATCATTGGTTCAAGCGTACAAGGATGATTTGGATCACATAAAGTATGACCTGTTTGCACGTTCTTCATGCCCACAACAGCAATGATGTCACCCGCTTGTGCTGCCTCTAATTCTGTACGCTCGTTAGCGTGCATCTCAACCATACGGCCGATACGCTCAGTCTTACCTGTTGCAGAGTTCAATACCGTCATACCTTTGGTCATGCGACCAGAATAAATGCGGATGAAGTATAATGCGCCGAAACGGTCGTCCATGATCTTGAACGCCAATGCACGTAGTGGCTCATCAGGAGAAACGATGGCTTTTTCGCCAGTCGGCTCGCCAGTTTCTTCATCTGTTAAGTCTTGAGGCTCTACTTCTGTTGGGGACGGTAAGTAGTCAACAACCGCGTCAAGTACTAACTGAATACCTTTATTCTTAAATGCAGAACCACAGTAAGTCGGGAAGAACTCAAGGTCACGAGTACCTTTGCGAATACACGCTTTGATTTGCTCAACTGAAGGCATCTCACCTTCCATGTACTCCATTAATAGTTCATCATCAACTTCTAATGCAGTTTCGACCAGTTCTTCATAATATTGGTCAACTTTATCAACCATGTCAGCTGGTACATCTTGCACTTCGTAGTTTTCTGGAAGACCAGAGTCGTCCCAGATGTACGCTTTCTTAGAAAGAATATCAACCACACCAACGAAATCATCTTCGATACCAATTGGTAAAGTCATTACTAGAGGCTTAGCACCAAGTACTCTCTTCACTTGGTCAACAACGCGATAGAAGTCCGCGCCCATGCGGTCTAATTTGTTCACAAAAATCAAACGTGAAACTTCAGATTCTGTAGCATAACGCCAGTTTGTTTCTGATTGTGGCTCAACACCACCAGAACCACAGAATACACCTACACCACCATCAAGTACTTTCAATGAACGATATACTTCAACAGTGAAGTCAACGTGTCCTGGAGTATCGATGATGTTCATGCGATGGTCTTTCCAGAAACAAGTTGTTGCCGCTGATTGAATAGTAATACCACGCTCAGCTTCTTGTTCCATGAAGTCAGTCGTAGACTCACCGTCATGTACTTCACCCGTGCGGTGGATCTTACCAGTTAACTTTAGAATACGTTCTGTAGTGGTGGTTTTACCCGCGTCAACGTGAGCAAAAATACCGATGTTACGATAGAGTGATAAATCAGTCATGGTTACACTTTTAAATTGGTTCAAAAAATCGGGCGGATTATATAGGATTTTAGCGCTGAAGTCATAGAGTTTTTAGTTTTTAAATAAAAAAACCGCAAAATACTTTACAAATCACCGCTGCGTAAAATACAGACAGTGACCTCATCGCGATTGTGATATAAGTGTTTGGCTTGCAATGAAAATGATATGCCTGCGTCTTTGAGACCATACCTAAGAAGGTTTAGGCATTCGGTCATAGTGGCATAGCGATTTTGCATCGGTAGCTTTAGATTAAATATCGCGTGTCGAGCATCGCCGACAAGCAACCAATCCAACATCAAATTAGTTACTCGTTGCGGTTGTTCTATCATATCGCATACCAGCCATTGAACCGAACCATGCAGAGGTCGATATTTGAATCCATCTACAGCGTAATACTCAACTAATCCCGTCGCCATGAGTTGAGCTTGCATTTTGCCATTATCGATTGCTGCCACCTGAACTCCTCGTTTCACTAGCTGATAGGTCCACCCTCCTGGACACGCACCCAAATCGACAGCTCGATAGCCTTCGCGAAACAGGTCGGCTTGATCGGATTTGGGGATAAAAGTATAAATGGCCTCTTCCAACTTAAGCGTTGAGCGACTGGGGGCATCTTGTGGCATTTTGAGCCGATGAATACCTTGCTCATGGTCACTGCGATTATGCGGGAGACTGATACCTAGCAAGGCTTTATCATTTTGTGACAATAAAATATGCCAACACAGACCGGTAATAGGCTTGTTAAATTTGCGCCGATACAGCAAGCCTTTATCACGCATGGCTTGTCTGAGCGGGACTGCAAATTTACGACTGAACTTGCTTAAGTGTTTGCCCTCTTCAGTATCCGGCACTTCAACCACGCAAGTTTGTAGCGCTTGCTCTGATTCAGGTAATACCGACACGACTTCGCTTACCCTATCTTCCCCAGAAAGATGTACCGGATGAGCAACCAAAAACACCAGCTGACGAGCGAACATTAATTCAGTGAATTGAACCTGCTTTGAAATCGTTTTCAACGTCTGACTCTGACGGAAATAAAAACAAGCAAAACCTGCGCTTTTAGTAAACTTTGGATAACCAGGAATCGCTGATTGGGCAAAATACGCCGACAATTCATCAGACATCTGACCAGCATAGCCCTGCCGGCAATAGCACAAGACGCCAATGATTTCGAAGTCTGGAAAAAATGCTTTTGTGTTAGTCATACTTTTGCTTATCTTCCTGGACCTTGCTTAGGCAATGAGCGTATGACATATAGTATCAAAAGCAACCATGAAATAAGTAACGAAAATCCACCAAACATAGTTAACTTGCCCCAAATAGCAATATCAAACAAGTATTTAGCATAGATAGTGAACGAAAAAAGCACCACGCCAAGAGTCGCAAACATCTGCACTAAGAAACCTAGTGCATCATTGCGCTGAAATTGACCAATGAGTAAAATTAACAACACATGCACAATATGCATCATTAGCGCATTATCGATACTTTGTTGTGCCATTTGATGTAGTTCAGATTGATGAGAAACATAAGCACTCAATGCAACAAAGACAACCCCAGCGAAAGCCGCCACAGCATTCAAACATCGAGATAACTGGTCAAACCTATTCACCTTGCCTGCCCTTTCATGAAATGAGTCATTCTTGAGGCCGCAGTATGCATGTGTTCAGTTTGAGATAGGCCACTTACTTTGCGTGGTTTTAAACTGTGATCACCATCTGGCAAACAATGAACGACAATGTTTGTTGGGAGTGAATAATCTGCTATTTCCTGTGCGTTGCCAAACGTATCTCGCTCACCTTGAATGATAATAACTGGTTGCTTGATCTGGTGTAATACATCAAGTCGAGTGTTATTGGGTTTACCGACTGGGTGAAATGGATATCCTAGGACTGCAACGCCTTTTATATCATCGATTTGGCACGCTAAGTGGCAAGCCACTCGACCGCCCATTGATTTACCTCCGATCCAAAGCTGAGCATTAGGCTGGCGTTGTCGAATTTCAGTAATGACTTGAGAATATTCTTCAATTAATATGGGTAATCGAGAAGGTGGGATTTTTTTTCCTTCAGCATACGCCTTTTGCATATAGCGAAAATTAAATGTCCAAACATTGACGCCTTTCTCACAGAGAAATTCTTGCATCCCTTGCATAAAGTCATGACGCAACCCTGCACCTGCGCCATGCGCTAAGACCACATGCAAATTAGATGCTGCGTATTTCACATTCAGATCAAACATTATCTATCTCCGCGTCGAGACGGTTATTCGATGTTGTACCATTGTGCGGAAAAGCACTTTCACGTTTGACTAGATCAAGCATCCACTCGCGAAACGCTGTGACTTTTTCTGATTCGTAGTGCAATTTATCCGCGACCAAATAAAATGCGTCTTTCGCCGCAATCTTTTGTGGAAAGGGGCAAACCAAGCGACCTGATTCTAATTCAGGTTTAGCTAATACGGTATTCGCCAAGGCCACCCCTTGACCAAGTGCAGCAGCTTGTAACACATACATAGAATGACTAAATACAGGACCTTGATTCACATTTATGTGAGTTAAGCCATAGTGACGCAGCCAATTACGCCAACCATTTCTGGATTCATCGTGCAGGAGTGTGTGTTTGTCGAGATCCGTAACGGAATTCAACAATGGTTGATGCTCTAACAACATGGGAGAACATACTGGCGTGATGAACTCATCGTGAAGTTTGTCAGCCAATAATCCCGACCAGCGCCCCCGCCCATAGTAAATTGCCACATCCATATCGTCGGTCAGATAACCATCATCAAAATCAACAGCCTTTAGACGCACATCAATATCTGGATATACTTGACTGAACAAACTTAATCTTGGCACTAGCCATGTACTGGCGAAACTCGGTGGAGAGGCAATGGTTATTGCTCCTTTCGCACCGCGCGCAAGAAGCTTTTCAGTGGCGTCTTCAATATGTGCGAAGATATCTTTCATATCGTGAAAATACGCTTGCCCTTCTTCAGTCAAGAACAAATTCCGATTGCGACGTGTAAACAACTTTACGCCCAAATGCTCTTCTAATAACTTTATTTGATGACTCACAGCGGCTTGTGTCACAAAAAGCTCATGTGACGCCTGGGTAAAACTCAAGTGTTTTGCAGCAACGCAAAATGCTCTCAACGCATTTAATGGCGGTAATCTTTTCATAAAACTTTTGTCACAGGATTTTCTCGTTAAATATATCGCAGAAAGCCGTTATATTTTTCGACTAGTTCGAACCGAGACTTCTGCCTCACTCACATCACGATGAACACTCAAATAGACAACTAAGCGTTGTACGAATGGAGCGAATGTTACGCGTGCAAAGCGATACAGTAAACGTCCTTGTAAGAATCCCACGTTACTCTGCGCTAGTGTCTAATGGTGCAAAGCTTTTAACCAGCTCATCAACCGCTTTCATTTGCGCCAAATAAGGTTCCAATTTGGATAATGGCAAGGCACACGGCCCATCACATTTGGCTTCATCCGGGTTTGGGTGCGCTTCAATAAATAGACCGGCAATACCGAGTGCCATCCCAGAGCGAGCAAGTTGAGCAGCCTGAGCGCGACGACCATCTGCAGAAGATTCACGACCGCCAGGCTTTTGTAATGCATGTGTGGCGTCAAATATCACCGGCGCCATGGTTTTCATTTCATCCATTGCCAGCATATCAACGACCAGATTGTTGTACCCATAACACGAGCCACGCTCACACAACATGATTTTTTCATTACCTGCTTCGGCAAATTTTTTGATGATGTGGCGCATTTCATGGGCGGCGAGAAACTGAGGTTTTTTAACGTTGATCACCGCATCGGTTTTAGCCATTGCTACAACTAAATCCGTTTGTCTAGCCAAAAACGCTGGTAACTGAATGACATCTACAACTTCAGCCACAGGTTCAGCTTGAAAAGGTTCGTGAACATCA
>JALRKK010000013.1 GCA_023268935.1 Glaciecola sp. | reverse complement strand
ATGTGGGCTTTGGTAAAACCGAAGTTGCCATGCGTGCAGCGTTTATCGCCGCGCATCAAGGCAAGCAAGTCGCAATACTTGTACCGACGACCCTACTTGCCCAACAGCACTTTGAGAATTTTGTAAACCGCTTTAATGATTGGCCATTTAATATCCAAGTGTTATCTCGATTTAGCTCAGCCAAAGAACAAAAAGCCACCCTCGCACAAATTACCAGTGGTCAAGCGGATATCGTAGTCGGAACTCACAAGTTACTCTCTGCGGATGTCAAATTTGCGGATCTAGGTCTGGTCATCATTGATGAAGAACATCGCTTTGGAGTTAGACAAAAAGACAAATTTAAAGCTCTGCGCGCAGATGTGGATATTCTCACGCTGACGGCTACGCCGATACCACGCACCTTGAACATGGCCATGAGTGGCATGAGAGACTTATCTATTATTGCAACTCCACCAGCAAAACGTTTGCCAATCAAAACCTTTGTAATGCAGCGACGAGAAGACATCATTCGCGAAGCCATAATGCGCGAATTATTGCGTGGTGGACAAGTGTATTTTTTACACAACGATATCGCCACTATCGAGAAAACACGTCAAGAGTTGCTCGAAATCATACCCGAAGCCAGAATTGCAGTTGGTCATGGGCAAATGAAAGAACGTGAACTCGAGACCGTTATGGATGATTTCTATCATCAGCGCTATAACGTATTACTCTGTACTACGATCATAGAAACCGGTATCGACGTCCCCACTGCCAATACCATTATTATGGATAGAGCCGACCACCTAGGTCTAGCACAATTACACCAACTCAGAGGCCGTGTTGGACGCTCACACCATCAAGCTTATGCCTATTTGCTTACTCCTCACCCGCGGCGCATGACCAAAGATGCGGCGAAGCGTCTCGAAGCCATTAGCTCACTAGAAGATCTCGGTGCAGGTTTTGCATTGGCTACACATGACTTAGAAATCCGCGGTGCAGGAGAGCTATTAGGTGATGGTCAGTCTGGACAAATCGCGTCAATTGGTTTCAGCCTTTATATGGAGATGTTAGATAAAGCGGTGAAAGCGATTCAAGATGGCAAAGAACCAGTTCTGACCGAGAGCATTAACGATGATAGTGAAATTGAACTGCGCATCCCTGCTTTGATACCCCAAGATTATATGGGCGATGTCAACATGCGTTTATCCATCTATAAGCGTCTTGCTTCATGCCAAGACCAAGCAAGCATTGATGAGCTACAAGTAGAACTGATTGACCGCTTTGGTTTATTGCCCGAGGCTGCAAAACACTTATTTATGTTAGCCAGCTTTAAACTTATCGCCAAGCACATTGGCATCAAAAAGATTGAAGCGAACGCCAAAGGTGGTATGGTGGAATTTGCACAAGATGCCAAAATTAACCCTGGCTGGTTGATAAAGTTGGTGCAATCGCAACCGAATATTTATCAATTTGCTGGCCCAACCAAGTTAAATGTAAATCAATCTGCCCCCTTTGCAGCAGCTCGAATTGAATGGGTGGAACAATTATTATTAGGATTCTATGAAGAAGGATTGGCGGCTTAAATGAGCTTTGATACGCACCAAAAAACGTTACGCATAACCACAAAAGCATTGTTCGCAGCCTTTGTTTTTATTGGCGTAAGCTTTAATTTTGCTAATGCGCAACAAAACGACAGTACAGACTGGTGGTTTGACGTTGAAATATTGATATTCAAGTACAATTCCGCCCCTGAAGAAGTGCAAGAACAGTTTTCTTCCAATCTCAAAATAGATGTAGCTCAATCCAATTCCAGCTTATTTTTCGACCAACTCTTGCCGAATTTACGTTGGTTATATCTGGCGCTGCCAGTGTGTGATACCGAAACATTTCAGGGGGGGATTCATTGCCGACCTGAGGCGCTACCCTTTAAGCCAATTTCCATTCCAGCTTTATCATTAGAAGACATTCATCGCGTTCCGGTCATCATAGATGGAGTCATCATTCCCTATCCTGAAACCATACATTTTTTGCCCGCAGCAGAGAGGGAGTTAATCGAGCTGTATAAAAATATACGCTGGGACAAAACCACAACGCCTCTGCTGCATTCTGTTTGGCGACAACCGGTAATGGTCGGTGAAGAAAACGCTACTCCGCTCAGAATAGTTGCTGGTACAAACTTAACCTTCGTAACACCCGATATCTTACCTATCAGTGAGGATAATACCGAGATCGAGGAAACGGCAATTAACACTGTGCAAAATATTGAGCATGATTTACCTTCTCAAATCCGCGCGAATCTCACCGCACCAGATACCGTCATTTATTCCGATCAACTTGAACCCATCACCGAAGTAGAATATACCCAAGCTCAATTTGAACTAGACGGGATATTTAACGTATTTATTCGATATGTGAATGGTGTTCCATACCTGCACATTGATGCGCATTTGGGATTCTATACCCTGGAAAATGGGCTACTGCTCCCACATGAATTTAAACAACGACGTCGAATCATTTCACAGCAGGTGCATTATTTTGACCATCCTTATTTTGGAATGATTGTTAAGTTACGTCGCTATAAACGGCCGGTAAAAGAGGTTTCTATAGAGCATGAAGATCTATACTAAAACAGGGGATCAAGGACAAACCCAAGTGTATTTACAAGATATGGAGCGTCGCAACAAAGACGATGTGCTGTTGGACGTGTATGGTACGCTTGATGAGCTTAATGCACATATTGGTCTGGCACACAGTCTCTATCGTGATGTTGCGTTGGACTTGCCCAGTATTCAACAGGCGCTCTTCACCTTGGGATTTGTATTATCTGCCGATGCGGAACTCACCGAGCAACAAGTTAGCACGCTTGAATCGCAAATAGATGAAATGACCGCACAATTGCCCCTACAAACTACGTTTATTTTACCCGGTGGGCATACTGCAGCAGCTCAACTGCATGTTGCAAGAACCGTAGCTCGACGTGCAGAACGACATTTGGTGCATCTAGCACATGATAACGACGTGCCGCCTGCTGTGTTACAATACATCAATCGTTTGTCCGATTACTTGTTTGTGGCGGCTCGCTGGGTTAACTTTCAGACTCAGACACAGGAAGTAACAGTTTAGTTAAGTTGCGCTTAGCGTTCTCATATTGATATTGATGACGTTCAAGTTGTGTGTGGACGCTGTGGATCAAACCCTGCGGCTGGTTCGAATACTGTTGAAGACTATCTGTATCATAAGGCACATTGTCGAGCGCTTGGATGACGCCTTTTCGGTCGTTGCATACCAGCGCCATATCGCAACCTGCATGAAGTGCCGTCATTACTCTTTGCGCCATATCGCCTGCCACCTGCGCGGCATACATGCCCAAATCATCTGAAAAAATCACCCCATTAAAGCCAAATTTGTTGCGCAAGATATCTTGTAACCATATGCGAGAAAAACCCGCAGGTTGCTCATCTACTGCAGGATAAATCACATGTGCGGGCATCACTGAATCGAGCCCTATACTGTTAATAATGTCGGCAAATATCTGCATATCCTGCTGTTCAATCAGTGCATAAGCACGACTATCAATGGGCTGGTCAATATGTGAATCCGCCACAACACTGCCATGACCGGGGAAATGTTTCCCCGTTGCAGCCATGCCGATGTCTCTCAACCCAGCAATAAAGGCTTTGGCTTGTTCGATAATGTCGTCAACCGAGGAACCAAACGCCCTATCGCCAATGACTTGGCTAATACCATTAATATCTAATACCGGCGCAAGCGCCAAATCAACACCGTGAGCAAAACATTCATAGGCAATAATCTGACCCGCGCAGCGGGCAGCCTCTTGCGGGTGTGCGGTAAAGGCGAGTTTGTTCATTGCAGGTAAAGCAAAAAATCCCTCACGAAAGCGTTGCACACGGCCACCTTCATGATCAGTCGCAATCAGCAATGGCTTTCCTGCAGCCTTGCGCATTGCCCGTGTTAAGGCGCTCAATTGCTTGGGTTCATGATAATTCCGAGCAAATAGAATTACCCCACCTGTTAATGGATGAGCAAGGATTTCTTTATCTTCAGCGGACAGTTCATAGCCCGCCACATCAACCATGATTGGGTGCATATCGTTTCAAAAAAGATGTGTTAATACCTTCATTTTAAGCTATGGTATTACAAAAAAATACAATAAATTCTCATAGGAGCTGTTTTGCGCCTGGTTAAAATCATCTGTTTAAATGTTATCGGTTTACTCCTCATTGCCATCGGTATGGTTTGGGTAGTGGTTGAAAAGTCCTTACCCGTAATCGATGGGGAGAAAGAACATTCATCTATCCAACATTCTGTCATTATTCATCGCGACGAATATGGCGTACCAAATATTCAAGCCCAATCAAAAGTGGATGCGATGTATGCCTTAGGCTATGTGCATGCTCAAGACCGCTGGTTTCAAATGGATTTACTGCGACGCAATGCCGCGGGTGAGTTGTCTGAGCTGTTTGGCAAAGGAGCGTTGTCCCGAGACAAAAAAGCGCGTTTTCATCAATTTAGGCAGCGTGCCGAGGTCATTTTCGCCTCGCTGCCCGAATCACAACAACTGACCTTGCAACGCTATTCTCAAGGCGTCAATCAAGCGCTTGCAGAGATGTCCACTAAACCATTTGAATATTGGTTAGTCGGCGCTGAGACAAAGCCGTGGGTACCTGAAGATTCATTGCTAGTTATCTATTCGATGTATCTAGATTTACAAGGTGGACAAGTCAAACGCGATTTGGCTCTGACTTTAGTCGAAGAAGAATTTGGTTCAGCGATGGTCGATTTTGTGTTGCAACCTTCTTTTGCCCAAGCGTCCTTGGATCAAATCGACATCCCTCCTAGCCAAGCGCCGATCCCTGAACTGCCAACGAGCGCTTCATCAGCCCGTACTGATCGGCAAACGCAAAAACAAGCGAATATTCAGCATGATTTTGCTGACCGCGATATGGATATTGGCAGTAATAACTGGGCAGTATCAGGCCAGCATACGTCAGATGGTTTGTCATTATTATCCAATGACATGCACCTGGGTTTGAACGTCCCGGCGATTTGGTACAAAGCCAAATTACACTATATCCAAACCGAGGTGGCGGGAGTTTCTCTCCCCGGCGCACCAGGTATTGTGGTAGGTGCAACGCCTAATGTGGCATGGGGATTTACTAACGCCAATTTGGATAACGTGGACTGGATACGATTACCCGCAAATGTCCAGCTTACCGAGGTGGTTGAAACGATATTCACACCAGAAGGCAACGAAGCATACACAATTGAACTGTCCGAATTTGGACCAGTCAAGAAAATAGGCGAACAGCGTTATGCATTAAGCTGGGTAGCACACAAACCCTATGCCAATAATTTTGCATTACTGGATTTTGCTGAAGCAAAAAACCTTGATGAATTACATGCTGTTGCGGCGAATGTGCGCATTCCAGTCCAAAATATGATGGCCGCAGACCGTACTGGCAACATCAGCTATCGTCCAACCGGTGCCATCACCCAGCGAGCGCCCAAACAAGCAACAGCCATATCACCCATGAGCTATGACGATGCTTGGCAGTTACCTGAAATGACACCTCCTATTTATCGGTCTCCGCAATACCCTAAGCTCTGGACAGCAAATGCTCGAGTATTATCGATCGATGAAATCACTCGCTTCGGCGATGGTGGTTATGCCTTGGGGATCAGAGGTGAGCAAATTGCTCAACGCTTGCTCAATAAAGATAGTTTTACTGAAGCTGACTTTATGGCATTGCAGTTAGACAATAGAGCCTTATTTATTCGTTACTGGCGTGACTTATTACTTGAGACTTTGCGCAAATCACCCGAGCAATACGCAACGGATATTGACATATTAGAGCGCTGGCAGGCCTGTGCCTGTTCTTCGGATGTAGGATATACATTGGCCCGAAAGTTTCGCTCTGAAGTGGTTAATACCATATTTGCACCATTGTATTTTGCGTTAAAAAAACGCGACGTAGAGTTTTGGCCCATCAATCGTCATTTAGAGCCGGCACTGAGACAGATCCTGCACCAACAACCTCAATCCTGGTTACCTGAGGATGCATCCGATTATGCGGCAATGCTCATGAGCAGTTATGATAAAGCCATTGTCAAATTATCAAACAGACACGGCCCAGATATTCAACAATATACATGGGGGACAGTCAATGCTCTGAATATTCGCCACCCCATCAGTCAGCAAGTACCGATTTTATCAGGTTGGCTCGATATGCCAGTTATTGCGGGCTTTGGTGATAGCTATATGCCAGCGGTACAAAATGGCAACCACGGAGCATCACAGCGTTTTATCATTGCCCCAGGTCGTTGGGAAGATGCCATCATGACGGTTCCGGGAGGACAATCAGGGCATCCGTTATCACCTTTTTATCGCAAGGGCTTTGATGATTATGCTGCTCACAGCAAACGCCCGTTATTACCGGGCACACCTGCACATACTTTAGTACTCAAAACGATTCACTGACACGGAACTGAGTCACCTTATCATCTAAGCATTGTGGCAATGAGTTATTTTTATCTCCTATTAACGTCATATCAGTATATTGAAAAAGGCTAAAGAGTTAATTAGTTCGAATGAGCCATTTTTTGTCGCCACAAAGTTGCGGCTTCCTGAAAATGGGCCTTGGTGGGTACCGATAGACCGTCTTGATTGGCAAGAGATAGTGCGATTTGTTCGATTAATTGATTACGCCGAATAATGAGTTGCTCAGCGTCTTTAAACAAATCTCTCGCTTCTGGGTATTGTGCTTTAATATCATCAATTCTCTCAAGATTAATATAGGCCTGGTTCACAGCAGCATTAAACATTTCGCGTTTAGCATGATACCTCAAATAATCCAAAAGCGGTTCAGAAGCTAAGAAAGACAACTGAGAGTCGCTAAAACCTAATTTTTCGGCGGTTGCAACTAGTTCAGTCTGTACTTCGAGCAATATCTCGGGGTTGTCCTCAACCACAGAAAACAACGCCTTTTCAGTGACCTCGGGGACACTTAAAAGATGCGTCATAGACACACCTGAAGGCGATATGGAAGACTCTAATTGGCGAGGCTGGGTCAACCAGTTAACGACAATATAAAGGATCGCGGTAAGGACTACCGCAATCAGAATATAGAAATATGGGGATTTATTTTGGAGGCGGTGCATTTTCCACACGGGATTTGAGTTTTTGCCCTGGCTTAAAGGTCACCACACGACGAGCTTTGATCGGGATGTCTTCGCCTGTTTTAGGGTTTCGACCTGGTCGCTCACTCTTAGTTCGCAAATCAAAATTGCCAAAACCAGATAACTTAACTTGAGTCCCATCTTCGAGAGCTTGTTTGATCTCTTCAAAAAAAGCCTCTACCAAATCCTTTGCCTCTTTCTTGTTTAAGCCAAGCTTGTCGACTAAATGTTCAGCCATTTCTGCTTTGGTTAATGCCATGTGCTTTACTCTCTTAACGTTGCCCCAAGGTCACTTTGTAAACCAGCGATGATTGCTTCAAAGCCAGCTTGAATTTCAGCTTCTTCCATAGTCTTAGACGCGTCACTAAACGTTAACGTCATGGCCATACTTTTATACCCTTCAGCAATGCCCTCGCCTTGGTATATATCAAACAATGTTAAGTCAACCAGTTGATTTACGCCAACTTTCTCTATGGACTTTTGTATAGTAGCAAAGCTAATGTCATTTTGCACCACGATTGCTACATCGCGTTTATTCGTTGGAAATTTAGATACTGGTCGGGCTTTAGGTAAAGTGCGTTGAGAAATTGCTGACAATGTGATCTCAAAAACAAACGCTCGTGATTTTAGACCAAACACTTTCTCAAATTGCGGATGCAAGGCGCCAACAAAACCAACAACCTCATCACGGTAGACGATATCAGCACCTTGGCCGGGATGTAAGTGTGCTTGTTGAGTCGGCACAAAATTGAACTCAGCAGCACGACCTGTCAATGACAAGAGTCTTTCTACATCGCCTTTGACACTGAAAAAATCAATGTTTTCTGAACCTTGCCAGTTCTCGTCAGTGACTTTACCAATGACTGCACCAGCAAGCATAGGCGTTTGTGCTACACCGTTCTCTGAATTCGCATCAACCGTAAATTTAAGCCCGGTTTCAAATAGACGTACACGCGCTTGTTGACGCTTTTGGTTATATGCTAAAGCATCTAATAAACCGGTCATTAAACTCACACGCATCACTGACATATCAGCAGAAATGGGATGAGGAAGTGTTAATGACGCCTGATCTGCAAACAGAATAGATTGTTTTTTGGGATCGACAAATGAATAAGTAATCGCCTCATCATAGCCTTGTTGGAGTAATACAGATTTGAACGAATTGACACCCAGTTGTGATTCTTGGCGAGGTAACATTGCCAGTTGGCCAGTTGGCGCAACATTAGGAATATTATTGTACCCATACACTCGCGCTACTTCTTCAATCAGATCTTCTTCGATTTCAATATCAAAGCGATACGCGGGAACCGTTGCCTGCCAAACATTATTCTCGAAAGATACAGCCATGCCTAGACGTTCTAAAATCTCGGTCACTTGTGCACTTTCAAACTCAATACCAACAACGCGTGTTAAACGCTCAGCGCGTAAGCTAACACGTTTTGCTTGTGGGACAAATTCAGCCGCTTCAGCCACAAAAACGGGACCTGCCTCACCTCCAACGATATCTAGTAAAAGCTGTGTCGCTCTAGCCATTGCTTGGTCTTGCAAAGCAGGATCGACACCGCGTTCATAACGATGTGAAGCATCAGTATGCAAACCATATTGACGCGCTTTACCCAAAATGGCATCGGGTGCAAAGAACGCACACTCCAAAACAATGTCGGTACTTTGTGCAGTAACACCAGAATGTAAACCACCAAAGATGCCTGCTAATGCAAGCGCTTTTTGTTCATCCGCGATCACGAGTGTATCCGAGTTCACCGTGACTTCACTTTCATCAAGTAAAACCAAGGATTCATTTTCTTTTGCAAATCGAACATGGATATCACCCTGAATACTCGACGCATCAAAAGCGTGCATCGGATGACCCAGTTCAATCAGAACATAATTGGTCACATCTACCACAGGATCGATAGACCGAATACCACTACGACGTAATTTCTCTTGTAACCAGAGCGGCGAGGCTTTTGATAAATCCACACCAGAGATGACTCGACTTAAATACTTGGGACATGCTTCTGGTGCATCCAAGTGTACCGGTTTTTGAATATCGGTAGAGGCAATAATTTCTGGTACTGTAGGTTCAGAAACGCTGAGTTGATTTAATACGCCGACTTCACGAGCCACCCCGCGAATGCCCAAACAATCAGCACGATTAGGGGTTAAGTCGATTTCAATGATGTTGTCATCAAGTTGTAAATATTCACGAATATCTTGGCCAACCGGCGCATCTATTGGTAATTCAATGATACCATCGTGATCGTCGCTGATACCTAGTTCGGAGAAACTGCACAACATCCCGTGTGATGGTTGTCCGCGTAATTTGGCTTTTTTGATTTTGAAATCGCCCGGTAAAACCGCACCAACACATGCAACAGCAACTTTAAGGCCCAGGCGACAGTTCGGAGCGCCACAAACGATATCCAGTAATTCATCTGCGCCGACATTGATTTTGGTCACGCGTAATTTGTCAGCATCAGGATGCTGACTACACTCAACGACTTCCCCTATTAAAACACCGCTAAAGTCAGCTGCTGCTGGCTCAACGCCATCAACTTCAAGACCAGCCATAGAAATTTGTTCGCATAATTCATCTGTGTTTAAGGCAGGATTCACCCATTCACGTAACCACTTTTCTGAAAATTTCATCGCGTTGTCTCCTTAGTTGAATTGCTGCAAGAAGCGCAAGTCGTTTTCAAAAAATGCGCGTAAGTCATTAACGCCATAGCGCAACATAGTCAAGCGTTCTACGCCCATACCAAAAGCGAATCCAGTGTATTGTTCCGGGTCAATATTCACCGCTTTCAGCACATTAGGATGGACCATGCCGCATCCTAATACTTCAAGCCATTTACCATTTTCATCCATCACGTCCACTTCTGCAGAAGGTTCGGTGAATGGAAAATAAGAAGGACGGAACCGCACTTGACATTCACGCTCGAAAAAATGCTGCAGAAAATCATGCAAGATGCCTTTAAGTTGAGTAAACGAAACATCTTTATCAACCATCAAACCTTCCACCTGGTGGAACATCGGGGTATGGGTTTGGTCATAATCGTTACGATATACACGGCCTGGTGAAATGATGCGAATTGGCGGCGCTTCTTGTTCCATGGTGCGGATTTGGACGCCCGATGTTTGCGTACGTAGCATCATATCCGGATTGAAATAAAACGTATCATGATCCGCTCGTGCAGGGTGATTCTTAGGAATATTCAGCGCATCAAAATTATGAAAACCATCTTCAATTTCAGGCCCCGTTTTCGTCGCAAAGCCCAATTCACCAAAAATCGACTCAATGCGAGCGATAGTGCGAGATACTGGGTGTGCATTACCCACATTTTGGTGCTTAGCCGGTAAAGTCACATCCACGCTTTCATAGGCTAATTTAGCATTCATCTCAGCTAATTTGAGTGCTTGCGTTTTGGCAGTGAGGATCGTTTGGATCTCCCCCTTTGCTGCATTGACTTTTTGACCAAAAACTGGACGCTCTTCGGCAGATAATTTACCCATGCCTTTCATGAGTTCAGTCATATGACCTTTTTTACCTAAATAATCAACGCGTACTGCGTCTAGAGAAGCAACATCATTGGCTGCTTCGATGGCTTGTTTGGCCTGTTCTACAATGGCTTGTAATTCCATCTGGATTCCCAATTTTTTTGATTGTACCAGCCGTCGAGGCAAGGTAATAAAGCTGAGGTATAAATTGCTGTATATTTTACACCAACTTGCTCGCTAGCACACTGTAAAATCAAGGAAAATTAGAATAACGAAGCAAAAAAAAACGCCGAAGATCCGCTTCGACGTTTTTCCAAAAACTTAAGCTTAGTTGTTTATCTTATGCTAACGCACCTTTAGCCGCATTGACTAAGGCTGTGAAAGCGTTCTTATCGTGTACTGCGATGTCAGCAAGGATCTTGCGATCGATTTCGACAGACGCTTTTTTAAGACCGTTGATAAAACGGCTGTACGATAAACCATTTTGACGCGACGCAGCGTTAATACGTGCAATCCATAATTGACGGAATTGACGCTTACGCTGACGACGGTCACGATAAGCATATTGACCAGCTTTTGTGACAGCTTGGACCGCTACGCGGTAAACACGTGAACGTGCACCGTAATAGCCTTTGGCCTGCTTTAATACTTTTTTATGACGAGCGCGTGCAATAGTACCGCGTTTTACTCTAGCCATGATTCAGTCTCCTCTTAAACGTACGGTAACATACGTTGGATAAGTGCTGTATCCGCAGTATGAACTAATTTTTTGCCACGCAAGTGACGTTTACGCTTAGAGCTCTTCTTGGTCAAAATGTGACGCAAGTGAGACTGTTTACTTTTGAAACGACCAGACGCTGTCTTGCGAAAACGCTTGGCTGCTCCACTGTTGGATTTCATTTTAGGCATTGCTAAAACTCCGCATTGTTAAATACCAGTTCGTTGCAGATGAACTAGGGTTAATGTTTGCAGTTCGGTGTTAATACTGTGCAGGTACTAAACTTGTAAACCGAGACTACTTCTTAAGTGGGGCGAGCACCATGATCATTTGGCGACCTTCTACTCTGTTTGGGAATGCCTCACAGGTTGAAATGTCCGCTAAATCTTCTTTTACGCGATTTAGCTGATCCAAACCGATCTCTTGGTGCGCCATTTCACGACCGCGGAAGCGGATTGTGACCTTGGCTTTATCACCACCTTCTAGAAAGCGACGCAGGTTGCGCAGTTTGACCTGGTAATCGCCTTCATCAGTGCCAGGGCGAAATTTAATCTCCTTGACCTGAATTTGCTTTTGCTTTTTCTTTTGCTCTTTTAGAGCCTTGCTCTTTTCGAAGAGAAACTTGCCATAATCCATGATCTTACAAACAGGAGGCTGTGCGTTGGGACTGATCTCAACTAAATCCAACCTATTCTCGTCGGCCATTGCTTGTGCTTCACTGAGCGTCACAATACCAACCTGTTCACCATCCTTGCCGACTAAACGTACTTCTTTAGCCGAAATTTCATCATTGATCCGAGCTTTATCGCTCTGGCCTTGTTTGTTAGCGCCTTTAATCTGCTAATCCTCCGAAAAATTAATCTATTTTTTTATCTGCAATATCTTGCAATATTTGACTGATAAAATCATTTGTAGCCATCTTACCATGGTCGACACCGCGACGAGTTCGAACAGCAACTGCTTCGTCGGCCATTTCTTGGTCACCAACGACAAGCATATAAGGTACACGCTTTAATGTGTGCTCGCGGATTTTAAAGCCTATCTTCTCATTTCTCAAGTCCGAAGTGGCTCTAATTCCATTATTTTGTAATGTTTTTACAACTTTCTGTACATATTCGGACTGTTTATCCGTAATATTCATCACCACAACCTGTTGTGGCGCCAACCATGTTGGGAAAAAACCAGCATATTCTTCAGTAAGAATTCCGATAAAACGTTCTAATGAACCCAGGATGGCTCGGTGAATCATCACCGGTACTTTGCGCTCACCATCTTCGGCAACGTAAGTTGAACCTAATCGACCAGGCATAGAAAAATCAAGTTGTACCGTGCCGCATTGCCACGGACGATCGAGACAATCATACAGAGTAAATTCAATCTTAGGGCCATAGAAAGCCCCCTCACCTGGTTGGTAAGCGAACTCAATGTCGTTAGCATGCAGTGCATCAGCGAGTGCTTTTTCGGATTTATCCCAAATATCATCGCTGCCCACGCGTTTTTCTGGACGAGTCGATAACTTGACAACAATCTTCTCAAAGCCAAACGTCGCATACGTATCATAAACCATACGAATGCATTTGGAGACTTCATCTAAGATCTGCTCTTCGGTACAAAAGATATGTGCATCATCTTGAGTAAAACCACGCACACGCATCAATCCATGTAATGCACCAGAAGGTTCATTGCGGTGACAACAGCCAAATTCCGCCATACGCAATGGCAAATCTCGATAAGATTTAAGGCCTTGATTAAAAATTTGCACATGCCCTGGACAATTCATTGGTTTCACTGCGTATTCACGTTTTTCAGATTCCGTGGTAAACATGTTTTCAGCGTACTTATCCCAATGTCCAGACTTTTCCCACAAAACGCGGTCCATCATTAATGGGCCTTTTACTTCTTGATAATCAAATTCACGCAATTTTTTACGAACAAAAGCTTCCAGTTCAGTGTAAATAGACCAACCGTCATTATGCCAAAATACCATTCCTGGCGCTTCTTCCTGCCAGTGGAATAAATCTAACGATTTACCAATTTTGCGGTGATCGCGCTTTTCTGCTTCTTCGAGGCGATTAAGGTAAGCCTTTAATTGTTTTTTATCAGCCCAAGCTGTGCCATAAATGCGTTGTAACATCTTATTATCAGAATTACCCCGCCAATAGGCCCCTGCAACTTTCATGATTTTGAAATGTTGGCAAAAGCGCATGTTTGGTACGTGCGGGCCACGACACATATCCGTGTATTCTTGATGATGGTATAACGCTGGCGTTTCGTCTTGACCGATATTTTCGTCAAGGATCTCTATTTTGTAACTCTCACCACGAGAGGCAAACGTGTTGCGCGCTTCTTCCCATGATACGACTTTTTTGATCACATCGTAAGACGTTTTGGCTAGCTCGAGCATACGTTTTTCAAGCTTATTTAAGTCATCTTGAGAAAGAGAATGGTCTAGATCTATATCGTAATAAAAGCCATTATCAATGACCGGACCAATAGCCATTTTTACGTTGGGAAATAATTGCTTAATCGCGTGCCCTAACAAATGAGCACATGAGTGACGAATAATTTCAAGCCCGGCATCATCACGTGCGGTTATGATCTGAAGTTGGGCATCGTGGGTAATAAGATCGCAGGCATCCACTTGTTTGCCGTCCACAACTCCGGCAATGGTTGCTTTGGCTAAACCGGGTCCGATGTCGTTTGCAACGTCTAGAACTGAGACGGCATTGTCAAAAGCACGTTGAGAACCGTCGGGTAAGGTAATTATTGGCATGAAAGATCCTTCACAGTGGTGACACCTACGTAGTGCCACATGTATCATTATAAAAACAACTATTATAAAGCGGATAAGAGCGAGCATGCAATCAATCTTTGGCACACGTGTTGCGAAACAAATATTTTGGACAGTTATCATTCTCTTTTGTGTTGTTGCTCATGCAAACGCTGACGAATGGCAAACGACGGTTGATACACAAGCACTTCTGGTAACGGTTAAAAGGTCTGATAATCTGATCAAAATTAATGCAAAGATTTATGTTCAAGCATCGCCTGATGCATTTTTGGCGCTTCTTGACTCCGCTAACCGAGATTGTTCTTGGCTCGCAAATTGCGAAGCCGTCACAATTTACCCCAGTCAATCTCCTTCTGTACGCATAGTTCATACGCTATTAAGTAGCCCCTGGCCATTACAAGACCGTGAGATGTTTACTCGCTCTACACATCAATTTAGTGCAAATCGCGACCATTTATCAATTTTAGTTGAAGATATATCAGAGAACTTTCCCATCCATCCTAATCGAGTGATGTTGCGCAACGTTAGCGCGCAATGGTCAATGGCACATTCACATGATGATTGGTATGAATTGAATTACCTTGCCAGTGCCCACCCAGGTGGCGTTATTCCAGATTGGCTGGCTGAAAAAGCGATGCAAGGCGCAACAGAACAAACCTTATTAGCCATAAAGGAACGTTTACATGCACAATAACCTTAAACTTTTCTTATTTTGTCTTAGCTTAGTAGGTTGTTCTGGGCAAACTACACTGGAAGAAAAAATGGAGAGTTACGCTGAGCGCATCGCCAGAGTGACGGAATCAGAGACTCACTTACCCTCACCTAATTTGGCATTGGGTTTTCCAAACGCATCGAAACGAAAAATTAACATCCCTTCCACTTCATTAAATTTGCGAGAATTCTATGCCATCAAAGGCTGCCCTCTTGCCACATTAGTTGCTCAGCGAAATACAACCTTAGGCAAGGTGGAAGCTCCAGAACTGCGCTATGCTTACGAGAGACAGCTTTTGCAAACGCTAGCGCAATGTGGTGAATTGATAAAAGCTGACAATATTGATTTAAACAATGAATTAAAACGCTTACAGACAATTAAAACAACCAATTTACCGCTCACTTTTGCCGATATGCTGCAAAATAGTCGCGCTATGATTACTGGGTTAAGCTTTGCTTCAGACTTTATTGGTACTGAGCAAACCACAACAGAAATCACACAAAGCATTGCTGCAATTCATTACCTAGCGAGTATTTCGAATATGGATAAAGCCGAGGTGGTCGATATTTCTGAGATGAATGCGCATTTGCAAATACTTGAGCAACGTCAAGTCTGGGCTCGAATATGGCGTACACAACAGTATCTTATCCAAGTTCTTCCCAGTATTACCAAGGTATTAGATAATTACAGTAAGGGCGTCAATTGTCGAGTTGCTCAAACCAATTTGGATATATTACGCAATGTGATGCTGATGTTTTTTATCGATTATATACAGCCGCTGGCAAGTACTATTTTTCGAGCTCATGAGCAATCAAGCTCAGCATGGCTGAAACTGTTAGATGAGCCCGCTCTGCATCCCAATATGAAAGCGTTTATATTAGCTCACACGCAAACGCATCACGCTGAGTTCAAAAAAGCCATCACTGCACATGTCACAACGTGGCAAGAATTGTTTTCTCTATGCTCAATGTCGCCGACTGGAAGATGATGAGAGTGTCAGCGCATCAAAATTAATAATCATACAAGATCGTTAAGCAATAAACGATTGGGGATGTGTGCTTTGGTATCTGTTACAATTCTAAGAGACATCCACACCAAACGAACAAGACAATGAAAACCACTGCTCGATTACATTTATTTATTATTTTAATATTTAGCTTCGTCTTTATTGTGTCAACCGTCAGTTTTTGGCAATTATCTAATCATGATGTAACGTTAGAAACACAAAATGCACTTAATAATGCTCAGTTACTCATAGAGGGAAACACGTCGCCTGAGGCCTTACATGAGTTTTTTACTCGCAGTCGACACGTACAAATTTCAAATCAATATCAGGAACAAGCGCCCCACTTCATTCATCAGGGAAAGCATTATTACATTTTACCCGATGGCTCCTCTGAGCTCGATGAAATCGCATTCACCATTGGTCTATTTTTCGCTTTATTTGCCTTGGCATTATTTTTAACTCTCTACAGCGTAAAACGCGTACTCAACGAAAAAGAACAAACCATTCATCGCATCCAACAGCAATTAGTTCACATCCAAGAGCAAGAACGCCGTCACTTGGCCATGGAATTACATGATAATGTTAGTCAAATCATCAGTGGGATCCACGTCAATGCTTATATGCTGCAAGCGACGACAGGTACGAGTAATGATGTGTTAAACATAGCAAACAAAATCTCGACTATGTGTGAGGCACTAAAAGAAGATACAAGAAATTTAATCAACTCCCTACATCCAGTTATGCTAAGTCGTTTGGGATTTGAAAAGGGATTGGCGCAATTTATTGCAGCATCCAACGAAAATGCCGATATACCTATTCAACTGAATGATCAACTCGACACTTGGTTTGACGATGAAGATCGTGATATTCAAATATTTAGAATTTGCCAAGAAGCAATTCAAAATGCTTTGCGTCATTCCCAAGCATCTGAGATAGTATGCAGCCTATCAGGCAATAATGATGTGGTGTTGATTGAGATAAAAGATAATGGGCTTGGCTTTATCCCTAATAAGGTAAAATCAGGCGTCGGTTTTCACTCAATACAAGAACGAGCAAGAATTGCCGGTTGTGAGCTGAGTATAATCAGTCAGCCCAACGTTGGTACACGAATCAGGATAAGTTTCAAAAAGGATTGATCAAATATGAGCAATAGAGACTCCCTTTTGCATATTTTACTCGTTGATGATCACGCTGTGGTTCGTCAAGGCTATAGTGCATTGGTACAAATGCTCTATCCTGATGCGATGGTGCAAGAATCAGCATCCGGTGAGGACGCTTTAGCAATAGCCTCATCTCGGGTATTTTCCCTAGCTGTTTTGGATATTAATTTAGGTGGAATGTCGGGGATCTCACTTGCAACAAAGTTATTACAGTCACAACCTGATATCAAAATTTTGTTTTTTAGTATGTACGATGAACCGAGTTTGATTCAACAGGCTATGCAAACGGGTGCGTTAGGCTATATTAGTAAGCGCAGTGAACCAAAGATGATGCAAGCAGCAATTACGACGGTTCTCAATGGCAAAACTTATCTAACGCCAGAAATTGCCACCAAATTAGCCAGCGCAGAACTCTCTGAACAACCCAATCTAGGTAAACTGCTTACCGAAAGAGAATTTGATATTTTTTTGGCAATTGCCCATGGCCAAAATAAACAGAACGTGGCTCAAGCATTGGGGATTAATGAAAAAACCGTCGCCAATAGTCTTACGCAAATTAAACAAAAACTAGCCATCAAAGATCTCGCTGAATTGGTTCACATTGCCCTATCACAAGGATATTTACAACGCTAAAAGCCCGTATTCGATAATGTTAATATTTAGTATCGTCCAACTAATACCGAAGGTGCGGACCACATAGCATGATAAACCGCCCCATGATGAATGTAATATATATCGTCACCGTCAAACACAGCGCGATCTCGCCAAACACTCCATTGGGTGTTTTCTGGTGACTGAATCTGTCCATGACTATCTATGACACCTCCATTTTCGAGTGTGATCTGTAACAACTCTAAACGACTCTCACTGCGCCAAATATCATTATCGTTTGACCAACTTTGAACGGGTAAGCCAATCCGAATATCAGCAGACGATAAGGGTAAATAGGTGATGGCTTTATAATCAAACTCTGCCGGTGTAGCCCCCTGTTCATAGACCACTTCATTGACTAGCCGAGGTGTATCCGTAGACACATCAAATAGAGCAACTTTTGCTCCTTCTGCTATCGGTGCAGGCATGGAAGTGGCCAAATCTCCCTGCATAATAAAACGATTGGGATCGATATTTTGTCCAATGCCGAGTAAATATTTAGAGCTCATTGGTAAAAGGTAAGATGAATAGCCTGGGATCTCTAGTTCACCTGCAATAAAGGGTTGCGCTGGTACACTCAGATCCAGGATATATAAAGGATCGATTCGTTCAAACGTCACCACGTAGGCTCTGTCTCCAAAAAAGCGTACTGCAGTGATGTCTTCATTTGGCTTGCCAATTGCTTGTGGAAACGTCGAATTTGGTAACCTTCCTAACACTGGTAATGTTCTATCTTGGGCTGATAAGCTGAGCGAATAAAATTGATGATCAAAACGATCTGTGACATCTTGAGTCGTTTCGGTGGTCACAACTCTTAGCTGTTGATCAAAAATAGATAAGCGCAAGTGTGGTTGGTTCCAATCTAATCGACCAGCCAAATTAGCACTCCCATTGTATGCAATGGCTCCATTGGCAACAGCAAAGTGATGCAACACAGTTTGCTCTGAATAGTCACCTTGGGCATCGACAACATAATTTTGCCCAAATATCACCAGGTTGTTTTGTGCTGCATAAATACCGTCGTACATACCGTTGACACAGATTGAGTTAATTCGAGTAGGCTCGGCAATATCTATGGTCGTTAACGTCACCACACCACTATAACCATTCAACTCAGTGGCATCTTCAGGAATAAAACAAGAGGCTTCATCGACTAATGCCTCCCGTACATTATTCATCTCATAAGTAGGTAAAAACTGTGACACTGGTATCGCAGAAAGTGTTGCAAGATTTGCTTGGCGCTGTGTGTCAGTCGTTGCAACAGGAAGCGTAACATTGCTCGGCCAATAAGTACTCAATAAGATAAGTTGATTGCCTACGCGACGACTTGTAATCAAATTCCCATCAAACTGTATTGTTTGTATTTCATCATTCGAGGGGAGTGTTTGTGAACCATGTGCCGAGTTCAAGTCGACAATAGATAAAGTAAACTTCTCTGCATCTGGAGACCAAAAGTGCGCAAGTCCTTGCTCTGAAAAAGACGTTTTTCGGCTTAATACAGATAAATGATCCGCAGATAGATATAGCCCATTAATATAAGTCCCCTCTTCTAAACCTAATGCCACATATTGAGACGAGCTTAATGTGCCATCAGCTTCTCTTCTTAACGCTCTCACTGTACTGTGTTCTGGGGTGGTAATAAATAACCATTCACCATTGTATTTTATGATATCGGCTTCATCGACACCGGATTCTTGCGTGATGGTTTGTGAAAATGAAGGCGCTACTGTAGCTTCTGAATCCGACATATTAGGTGCTACTTCCGGTAACGCTGTCGTTCGCGATGATGTACTCCCGTAATACAGTCCATTGGTTAATTGCGTATGTAATTCTGTCGCACTCGCTGGTTTGAGTTTCGCAACGGATAACGTGGGTGGTTGAATGTCAGGTAACACAACCGGAGACGGTGGTGAAACAACAGAATTAGATGAGGTACTTCCGCCGCAAGAGAATAAAAATAAAGTTCCAAAAACGAGCGTAAGCTTTGAATTCAACATAAAATAACCCGTATTAAACAATTGAAGACAAGTTAGCAGTTGGAAAGCTTTAAAACAAGTAAGAAAAAGAAACGAAGAGAAATTTGGTAGGACTGGGCGAATTCGAATCGCCGACCTCATCGATGTCAACGATGCGCTCTAACCAACTGAGCTACAGTCCTCCCGAAGTCGAGGTGCATTATACATTTTAAATGTTGCTGTGCAAGCATTAACTGTAAATTGCTCATTATTTGACAGCAAATTCAAAATCTTTGATTTCATCAACGATTCGCCCCGTTTTTATCGCATCAAAAAAATGCTCCGCTAGACGATCTGATTCACTTAAAATAGTTTGCCAGTATGGAATCCGCTGTTCAGGAGTCATCTTTGCAAAATCATTGCGATCTGAGATTTTGCCATACGGCAAGGACGCAACAAACTCTCGACTCGGCACTAGCATAACCACATTATTGTATGAGGCAGCATGGGGTATTCTATGCGTAAGGCGCTTATCGAACCAACCAGTGATAGGACGTGGATAAAAATGCGGATATAAAGTTAAACCAGCGTTTTTTTGATGCTTAGAGAATTGCAAATCAAAGTGGTAATCCGTGATACCACCATCACGATACATTCCTTGTCCTGCCCCGGGAATATCTGAAATACCACTCATCACCATGGGTATCGAGCCACTTGCCAGCAAAGCAGGCTCAAGGTTGTCTTCAGTTAATGGTACAAATTGATTACCTAAATGGTAAGGATCAATGATGTTCAATGGCTGAGTGCCAAATGTAACACGGTCAAAATATCGAGTTAACCGAGTTCTTGAGCGCATATTAGCAAACGCACTTTGGATTAAACCGAGCATTTGAAGTTTGCTGTTTTCACTAGCAACCAAGCCTTTACTCCGCGCAACGATAAAGTGAGCTTTGAATCTTGAATTGGTTAAAATCTCTTTAACCCCTGTCTCTCCCAGCATTTTTCCCAAAATATCTGCAGCACTTTGCGATATTTCGGCCGGAGAAGGCTTGTCAGAGTAAATGGTATTTGAGTAAAAATGCGCTAGACGATCAATGGCCGCTCGCGAGTCTTGTTGACACATACAGGCGGCACGAAATGCCCCTGCTGAAGTTCCAATTACGTCGATAGATTGATTGGAAGTGGCGAAAAATTCACTGACTAAAGTCCGATCCAAACCTGCTAAGACAAACCATTTTGGTCCACCTGATGCACCTAAGATAGTGTCAAACAATTCTGCGTTGAAGCCATGTTCTCTAATTTTTTGTTTGGCATAAGGACCTGAGTAAATATCAAGCAAGACTTCTTCCTTTTGGGTTTGATTACATTGAATAAAGATGTAGGCGTATGCTTACAATTTGTGCATATCTTAAAATTTAATCCACACCTAACCTATCTCACAAATACATTCTAAGCTGACTCATTTAATATATGTTTGAAATTGATTTAGTTCACTTTGAAAAAAATACCCATCCTATTGATTCTTTGTACCCCTTACTTTAAAAGGCCTTCGAGGTATTTTCAAAAAAAACCAAACAAAATCAGTTTGTTTTTTGAACAATCTAATGACAAACACGAAATAATGTACAACGAAAGTATAAATCCAAATAGTATTCACAAAGTTATCCACAGATCTAGTGGATAATTATCAACAAGGAGAGTAAGAAATATTTCACAAAATCAAACGACCTGATTACCCAAGAATTATTAATGAATTTCATATGATAATTGATTACACTTGCATGACGTAATAATCAATACAAACTTTTCAATTATGATAACAGTCTTCGGTATAAAGAACTGCGACACAGTAAAAAAATCTCTAAAATGGTTAGAGGCCAACAACATCAGTTTTGAGTTTTATGATTATAAAAAACTTCCTCCGAAGCGCGAATGGCTGATTGAACAAATTGAACAACACGGTCTTGATACGATAGTAAATAAACGCGGCACGACTTATCGCAAACTTGATGACTCGCTCAAAGCATCACTCGATGTCGATACTGCTCCTAACCTGTTAGTTGAAAATCCATCGATGATAAAACGCCCGATCCTTTGTCATCAAAATGACCCGAAATCAAAAAGTTTAGTCGGTTTTAAATCTGAACAATATGAGCAATTTTTTAATGAGTAAATCCCCTGTCGTCACATTGTGTCAAGCCCTTATCCAACAACCTTCAGTCACGCCACATGATGCCAATTGTCAACCTATGATGGCTGAGCGACTTAAGCCGATTGGCTTTAACATTGAAACAATGCAATTTCATGACACCACGAATATGTGGGCAAGAAGAGGCACAACTGGCCCTGTCTTTTGTTTTGCTGGACATACCGATGTAGTCCCAACGGGACCAGAATCACAATGGAGTCATCCTCCATTTGACGCACACATCGAAGATGGCATGATTTGGGGAAGAGGTGCAGCTGATATGAAAGGTTCTCTGG
>JALRKK010000109.1 GCA_023268935.1 Glaciecola sp. | reverse complement strand
TGTTCCCGCAGGACCAATACCAAAGGCGATGTCGTTGTTAATGACGTTGGCGACATATTGGGCTTGATTCGGGTTACGCGGTTTAATGATGCCGCGCTTGGTTTTGATGTGAACTTGTTTACCATAAGGGTTGAGTGCATCTTCGCTGACTTGGTCTAGGACTTTAGCCCCTTGAATGGCTAGGTGAACTTGGTCTGCAGATAATTCTGGAATGACCCCTCTGACAGGGGCCGTTTCCACAAACAAATTTTTTAATAAATCTATGGCAACATCTGATGCAGAAGTTTCACCAATAATTTTAAAATGATTGTTGCGATAGGTGATTTCGACTCCTAAACGTCTTTCAAGGTGCTTGATGTTGTCATCAAAAGGACCGCATAAGCTCGCAAGGCGCTTATTATCCGCTTCTAAAATAAGCTCGTTCGATTCTAAGTTACTCAAAAATGCCTCTAAAATATTATGCAATCTTAGGCGTGACGATCTGCACACCTAATGAGTCTTGTTGTTTGGCAAGGATGCTTTGTGGTGATATGGCAACACGTAGCCCCATATCACTTTCACGGCGTATAACTTCGCCACGCAATGAATTGGTATAGACATCAGTGACTTTAACATCCACAAACTGACCAATCATATCGGGTGAGCCTTCAAAATTGACTACTCGATTGTTTTCTGTACGACCGGTGAGCTCCATTGGATTTTTCTTAGATGGACCTTCCACCAAGATACGCTGTTCTGTATCGAGCATATTGCGTGCGATACGCTGTGCAGATTGATTAATACGGTCCTGCAAAATGTACAAACGCTGTTTTTTCTCATCTTCAGAGACATCATCCACGATGTCCGCAGCCGGTGTTCCTGGACGAGCTGAGTAGATAAAACTGAAACTCAAGTCGTAACCAATGTCATCAATCAACTTCATTGTGTCGGCAAAATCGGCCTGGGTTTCACCAGGAAAACCAATGATAAAGTCAGACGACATAGAAAGGTTTGGACGGATTTTACGCAATGCGCGGATCTTTGATTTGTATTCGATTGCTGTGTGTCCACGCTTCATAAAGTTTAAAATACGATCCGAGCCACTTTGCACAGGAAGGTGCAAGTGATCCACTAGTTCTGGAATACTTTCATATGCAGCGATAATATCATCGGTAAATTCAACCGGATGAGAAGTGGTATAGCGAATACGGTCAATGCCGTCAATGGATGCGACCAGTTCGAGTAATTCAGCAAAACGACAGACGCTTCCGTCGTGATGGTCACCGCGATAGGCATTCACGTTTTGACCTAACAAGTTGACTTCACGAACGCCTTGTTCTGCGAGTTGCGCAATTTCAAATAGCACATCATCAACAGGGCGAGATACTTCCTCACCGCGAGTGTAAGGTACTACACAAAATGTGCAGTATTTAGAGCAGCCTTCCATGATAGAAACAAATGCCGTTGGCCCCTCAGCGCGAGGCTCAGGCAAGCGGTCAAATTTTTCTATTTCAGGAAAAGAGATATCCACAACAGCGGGTTTACCGTCTTTGATGTCATTGATCATCTCCGGCAAACGGTGCAGGGTTTGTGGACCAAAAATAATATCAACATACGGTGCGCGTTGACGGATATGATCGCCTTCTTGAGAGGCAACACAACCGCCTACACCAATAATAAGATCAGGGTTGGATTTTTTGAGATTTTTCCAACGTCCGAGTTGATGAAATACCTTCTCTTGGGCTTTTTCGCGAATTGAACAGGTGTTCAGCAAAATCACATCCGCTTCTTCGGCCGTTTCGGCAACCGAATATCCATGTGTTGAGTCGAGTAAGTCGGCCATTTTTTCCGAGTCGTACTCGTTCATTTGGCAGCCCCAAGTTTTGATATAGAGTTTTTGGCTCATCTGTCGTGTTGACCTTGTATGCAAAGAATCGAAAAACATCGTGATTTTACAGGACATTGTTCACAAAGACTAGTATTGCGCAAGGATCGCGAGTGACACATAATAGAGTTTCTTACGTATAAGGAATAACCTCGTTTTTCTCAGGAGTTCAGCGCATGACCCAAGCAGTGCACAACGCAGAATATATCGTCGTAGGTGGTGGTATGGTGGGCTCGGCCGCCGCATTGGGCTTGGCTCAACTTGGCCACAGTGTCATTGTCTTGGAAGCATTTCCTGCCAGTGAATTTGCTTCCGACCAAGGTCCTGATTTGAGGATGTCCGCATTAGCCATCGCCAGTGTACAATTATTGGACGATTTGGGCGCATGGGAATATATTACAGCTATGCGTGTTCAGCCATATTCTTCTCTTGCAGTTTGGGAGGAAAATTGGGCCAAAACACAATTTGATGCCAGTGAAGTCGGTCAATCATTGCTGGGCTATTTTGTGGAAAATCGCATTACTCAACTCGGCCTAGCCCAAGCGATGGAAGATGAAGAACTCATTACCGTTATGCACGACAAAGCTTCCTCTATTGATTCATCCAATGCCGTAGTTCAAACTGAATCAGGAAAGAGGCTACAAGGCAATTGGATCATCGCAGCCGATGGTGTGCATTCGCAAGTTCGCAAACAAACCGGCATTGCGACAGTCGGCTGGGAATACGATCAACAAGCGATGGGAATTACTGTGCGCAATCACTATGCTTCTGCGGAGCACGCTCAAGCGGCGCAAGCATTGACTTGGCAAGCTTTCAAACCCTCTGGGCCAGTGGCGTTTTTGCCCATGCATGAACAGTATGCCAGCTTGATCTGGTACGACTCGCCACAGCGTTTGGCTGAACTTGAAAAAATGAGCGAGCAAGAACTTGCCCATGCTATAAAAGCGTATTTTCCAGCAGAAGTCGGCGAGTTCGAGGTGTTGAACAAGGCTCGCTTTCCATTAGTTCGTATGCATGCTCAGCAATATGTTAAAGACACTGTCATTCTGATTGGCGATGCGGCTCATGCCATCAATCCGTTAGCCGGGCAGGGCGTAAACTTGGGGTTTGCCGATGTACGTTGTCTATTAGATGTCATTGCTGAACAAAAATCTCTCAAGCGTTATTACCAATTACCCCGACAAGCGGCCAATCGCCAAATGATGAATAGCATGGATGTGTTGTATCATCTATTTTCAAATACCAATGTCATCTTAAAACCGTTGCGTAATCTTGGCTTGTTTTTAGCACAGCGCGGTGGTTTGGCGAAACGTCAGGTCATAAAACACGCCATGGGTTTAAAGTAAGGAGCCAGTTTTGGAAGTAATCGTCTTATTAGGTGTCTTGTTTCTTGCATTAATTATATTTATTCCCATGATTGAAAAATCCAATCTTCGTGTCAGTGATGAGACCACAAGTAAAATCAGCCGGTTTATCTGGCCTTTGATCATGATCATGTTGATAGTACAGTTGGTAATGCTCGCGTTTTAGCCTATAGTGTGTTCGTGATAATGTACACGGACATGTTTTATGAAAACGTTTCTATTTGCTGTTTTACTTTTCCTTGCAACACATTCCACAGCCACTTCCATCTGGCAAGTCAAAGCACTAGATGGCGATATTCTCCATATTGCGGGTACTGTGCATGTTTTACCAGCCTCGGAATTACCTTTACCAATATTATTCGAAGAAATTTACGCCTTGAGCGATGAGCTGATTTTTGAATCGGATTTGGCGTTTATGGAAACTCAGCAATTTCAACAATTAATGATGCAGAGCATGATTTTTCAAGATGGTCGCACGTTTGAGGATGTGCTGACACCTGAAACAGTGGCATTGGTCAAATTACACTTACAACAACGCGGTATCCCAGTAGAAAATGTTTTATCAATGAAGCCTTCTTTATTAGGGACAACAATAACGTTTATAGAACTGCAAATCTTGGGTTTAACCCAACCCGGTGTCGATAAAATGTTTTTTGATAAAGCGCACCAAGATAACAAAGACATTGCATGGCTTGAATCTCCTCAAGAGCAGCTGACAATGATGATGGGCATGGCTGAAGGCCAAGAAGACTTATTTGTTTCCTATTCTGTGACTGAGACTGCTACCGCTAAAACGTTATTAGACGGAATGTTATCGGCTTGGCGCAGTGGTAATATGAAAGCAATGGCGGAGATCGGCATTGCGGATATGCCTAGAGAATTCCCACGAATGTATCAATTACTATTGAAAGACCGCAATATGCGTTGGGTGCCTCAAATTGAAGCCATGTTTGAAGATAATAATACTGAATTGGTATTGGTAGGTGGTTTGCATTTAGCTGGCGAGCACAGTGTACTTACCATGCTCGAAGCCAAAGGATATTCAGTGACACAATTAAGATAAATGTTACCAAATACCTTTTTCAGATTCGCCTTGGATCTCGCAGTCTCCAGCTTTGTATGCCATGCTCTGTCCAGATTTTCGTTTGTTAACATAATCGCGACTGATGCTCACAATAGTGGGGGTCAGCCAGACGATAGCGATGATATTTATGACCGTCATCAAACCTAAAGCCATATCGGCTGCGGCCCAGACTTTTGGCAAAGCTGCCATTGAGCCCCACAAAATCATCGCCAGATACCCAACGGTATAAGCCCAGCGACCGAATTTGTTGTCCAATTTAAAGATATGTAAGTTAGATTCGCCATAGGCATAGTTTGCTACCACAGAGGTAAAGGCAAATAGAGCAATAGCAGCGGCAACGAAATCAGCTCCCACATCGCCTAAATGAAAGCTCATTGACGTTTGAGTTAAACGAATACCTTCCATTTGTTCCGTTTGTCCACCGCCTGCTAACAAGATGATAAACGCAGTAGCAGTACACAAAATCATGGTATCAATAAAGACACCAAGCATTTGAATGTAGCCTTGTGAGGCTGGATGATTAGGGTGGGGCGTAGCGGCGGCGGCTGCATGGGGCACTGAACCAGAGCCAGCTTCGTTCGAATACAAGCCGCGCATGACCCCGTACTTGACGGCAGCAGCAAATGTTCCTGCAGCGGCTTCTTCCAAACCAAACGCACCGGCGATGATTTGCCACAACACCGAAGGCAACAAATCAATATTGATGACGGTGATTACCAAGGCAACAGCCACATACGCTAGTCCCATAAAGGGCACAATCCATTCAGCAAAACGCGCGATGGTTTTGAGACCGCCCACCACAATTAATCCGGCAAGTGAGATAATCACTAGGCCAGAGTACAGAGTGTCAATGTCATAGGCATTGTTTAAGGCATCGGTTATGGTGTTGGCTTGCACTGCCGAAAAAATAAACCCATACCCCAAAAATAAACATAACGAAAAGGTAATTGCCAGCCAGGATTGGTTTAAGCCTTGTTTAATGTAATAAGCTGGTCCCCCACGAAACTCACCGTTGGCATCTTTGACCTTATACACTTGACCTAGAACGCTTTCAGCATAGCCTGTGGCCATGCCCAAAAACGCAATTACCCACATCCAAAATACAGCACCAGCACCACCAAGGGAAATCGCCACGGCAACTCCAGCGAGGTTGCCAGTTCCTACGCGAGCAGATAGGGAAGTGCAAAGTGCTTGAAAGGATGATATACCACGGCTATCAGATGCCGTAGAGCCTTTGAGCAGGCTAAACATGTGTTTGAAGTCAATGACTTGCAATAGACGTAGACGCCAGGTAAACCAAATGCCTGCAAGCAATAGCATGTAGATCAAAATCTGGCCGTCACCCCAAAGGATGTTATTAATAAAGGCAACAATATCGTGGATCATGTGATTAGTGGAGATTTATTCTAATTATTTTGGGAAGTATAAAACAATTAGACTATAAACGATATGGTTTGAAGAATATCTGTACAATTCATGATTCATGGCTGGGGTAGCCACTTATGCTGTAAATGCTGGTGTAGCAACTTATGCTAACTTCTCTGGGATTTCAACCAATGTTATTGGCGGAATTGGCTCAGTAACTTCTCTGTCTGTTTCTGGAGTAACCACTACTAATTCATTAAGAGTTG
>JALRKK010000086.1 GCA_023268935.1 Glaciecola sp. | reverse complement strand
CATATTTGCTGCACTCATCAATGAATCCCAATCACCTTTTAGCTGACTCATTTCAATCAACTTAAGCTGATGCTCGGTGTTTACTGTAGACAATTCTTCATTAACCGATTGCAGTTCTTCATTCGTACTTTGCAACTCTTCGTTACTCGCTAACAACTCTTCATTGGTCGCCTGAAGTTCTTCATTCGAAGTTTCTAACTCTTCAATCGTGGCTTGTAAGTTTTCACGAGTAAATTGCAACTCGCGCTCTAAATCATATATACGCTGACTATTTTCATACTCTTGCGAAATCTCGTTTTCGTCTTGATTTGCATTATTGCCTTCTGTAATCGCTGGATTCGAAATCACTACCGCAGCATGTGTCGGAGTTGCATCAATACCTCGAATCGAAACCGGTAAAATGCGCACATCCACATAGTCACGTGAATTACGTCCAAATATGGCCACTTTGCGGAATAAAATAGGTTGATTAGTACGGAATGCTTTAGCCAATCCAGATACGACTGGGGTACTTAAATCCTTAATCAACATATTGCCAATATGGTTGTTCAAACGACCGTGGATCGGCAAGACGTAATTTGTTGAATCGCCAACAACGCGCAATATATCGTGATTTTGATCAACCAATAAAGTGAATGGTAAAATCTCGCGCCCGAGAGAGTCAATTAATGCTTCCAAGATACGCAATTCATTGGAGCGGCGAGTTTCAATCAATGCACTGCTACGCAACGTTGGAATAGAGCGGTCTTCGTGCGTGAGTAGTGCTTCACGAGGTGCAGTGAGGGTACGCTCTGACGTACCGAGGCCAATATTCTTGAATATCTTGTTCTTTTGGTCGAGCACTTCATAGTTTGGCCCTTGTTCACCCAGTGTCTCACTTGTCCCAAGAACTAATACACCACCTGGTTTCAACGAGAAAGAAAAATTGCGCATAACTTTGGTCTGCGGCTCTGGCTTGAGATATATCAGGAAATTACGACATGAAATCACATCAATTTTGGTGAATGGCGGATCATTGAGCACATCATGACGGGCAAATACGACCATTTCACGAATTTTACGCACAATCGTGAAGCTCTCTTGAGAGACTGAGAAATACTTTGCCATGATATCTTTAGGCAAATCTGCCGCAATACTCTGCGGATAGACACCCGCACTTGCTTTGGCTAACGCTTCTTTGTCTATGTCAGTGGCAAAGATTTTGACGCGTAAATCCCAGTTGAATTTTTCACATAACTCACAAAAGATAATTGCAAACGAATAAGCTTCTTCACCCGTTGAACAACCAGGAACCCATAGGCGAAATTCGTTGCGTTTAGTTTGTTCAATATACTCTGGAAGCAGTTTGTTTTGCAATGCATCGTAAACGGACTTATCACGGAAAAAGTTAGTGACGCCTATCAACAATTCTTGAAACAGTTCCTCAATTTCGCTTGGCGATTGTTGGCAATAGTCTAAATATTGATTAATGGAGCTTTTACCACATTTGGCAATTCGACGTTCAATGCGCCGCCCCACTGTGGTTGGTTTATACTGACTAAAGTCGACCCTAAAACGTTCATACAACAAGTTGAATAGACTGCTTTGCGGCTTATGTGCGACCGTTTCTTCGGATGCATTATCAAACGTGATCCCCTGACGTAGAGGATGGCTGACATATTCAATAATGCGCTTGGGCAACATATCAATTTCATCGACATAATCAGCCAAGCGGTTGTCAAAAATACTCTTGGGCATACCATCAAATCGAGCAGTTCGGTAGTCCTGTGCTAAGACAATTCCGCCAGCTTCGCGAATATAACGGGCGCCTTTAGTGCCATCCGAACCGGTTCCGGTTAACACCACACCAATTGCACACTCGCCCACTTTCTTGGCCATCGACTCGAAGAAAATATCAATAGGCAGAACTGGGAGTAATTTCGAACGCTCTTGTTGCTCTAAGGCAAACGTCCCGTCTGAGCTCAGTCGGAGGTTGGTACTACGCGGAATGAGATAAATATGGTCTTTTTCTGGCTTAACTCCTTCTTCTGCCATGGTAATCGGCATTGAAGTGGAAGATTCGAGTAACTCAAGCATCATGCTTTTATAATCAGGCGACAAATGCTGAATAACAATGAAAGTCAGCCCAGATTCTGATGGCATTTTTAAGAAAAATTCACGTATAGCCTCTAGCCCCCCAGCAGACGCACCAATACAAACATGATAAAGCTTATTTGAGGGTTGCTTATTCTTAGACATATTCATTCCATCAATCAAATGTTTACTATTTGAGTAGCTTATACTGCCACTTGTTGATTTGTTATTGCAGCATCTAGGTGAGCATGGCAAATTGGTTTTAAAATAGTACCGTTTGCACCAGAGTTGATAAATTGATGTTTTTTAGCAACACTAAGAGCTGTAACAATAACGATAATGTTACCTTTAAATGCATCATCTCGCATTGCTTTTATGAAAGCAGTTACGCTTTTTTCTCTTCCTAACGTTGTCTCATCAATTAGAATGAAGTCATATTCCTGACGATAATATAAGGGATAATTGAGATTGACCTTTTGATGTATACAGAAATTACTGCCAGACCCTCTTCCGTTTTTCCACTATTCACACTTTCATATGGTGATACCTGACAAAACTTTTGTTGGTAAGCCGAGACGATAGCTAATGAAAGCGTCTCGTTTTTGTGTATCAAAATACCCACCTGTTAACTCACTAATTTGATGCACACAATTGAATTCTTTTTCTGCTAAAGCGAATGCTTCTACGTTGGGCTGAGCTAATACAAAATCGGTAATTTCGCCTACCAGGATGAATTCAATAAAACTAAAATCACCGTCTTCCCTTTGTGCAATTTTGAACGAAAGATTTTGCAGGTGTTCTTGAGCGCTGACAAAGCGAATTAAACTTTTTGCTAAAACACTAGTTACATTAAAGTTCGCTAGCATCACTTTTTGCTGACGTTTGCCTTGAGCAGATTGAAAACGTACTTGATAAATTGATTTGCCAAAATAATCTTTCATCGATGTTACGACATCCTCGATTAGAAAGTTTGTTTCATGATGCAATTTATCTGAAATCCACAACATATAATCAGTCCAATGTGAGACTTCTTTAGCATAATCAAGGGTATCAAACTGTGCCGCTGTGAATTTTAAGTTGTAAGCAATCAAATTCATCAACTGAATATTGAGTAAATGATGATTATGGGCACGAGTGATCTCGTTATCTAATAACGAAAGTTTATGGCTTTGTTCTTTGCGATATTCTATGTTGCGCCGGGCAACACTGATCCGCGCCTGAAGGATGTTTTTGCTTTGACCTTTTTGTACAAAATCATCCGCACCACTCTCAAGTATTTGCACTAACACGTCTTTTTCTGAGAGGCTGGAATACGCAATAATATAAGGGCAATGTTCTAATGAAATATTGCGAACTAGATGGCAAAAAGTAAAGCCGTCATTGCCTGGCATCAAAATATCTAAAATGACGATAACTGGTTCGTTCATCGACTCTAAAATCTTGATCCCTTGTTCTGCATCCTCTGCTTGATAAACGGATAAATCCATGCAACTTGCTAACGCAGCAAGTTGGAACAAGGTATATTCATCGTCATCGATAACCAGTAGTTTCATATGTTTTAAGCAATTTTTTTTCTCAGTACCAATTTAGCACAATGAGCCATTTTGACCACTAAATAATAGCTTCCCAGACTGGATGGAAAAGCAAAAAAAGCATAAATATCAACATTTTAACTATTCAACCCATCTGAATTTTTATACTTTAGACTAATAAACCATACTCGTCTTTCCGAAAATAACTTACGCTCCTTACTGCAGTTAATCGAACTATTACTAACGATTTTTTGCAACGACTTTGGTATTATATACGGGTTATACATTGAGTATTCTTTATGCAAGCCACCATCAAAGCCGACCGAAGTCTTTTTTCATATCCCAAATATTGGGCACATTGTTTCGGCACTGCCCCATTTTTGCCCATGTCACGCGCCGAGATGGACGAATTAGGCTGGGACAGTTGCGACATCATTCTCGTAACAGGTGACGCATATGTCGATCATCCTAGCTTTGGTATGGCCATTATTGGTCGTTTACTCGAAGCGCATGGCTTTCGCGTCGGCATCATTGCGCAACCTAATTGGCACAGCAAAGATGACTTCATGAAACTCGGCGAGCCAAATCTGTATTTTGGTGTGACCGCTGGCAACATGGATTCCATGATTAATCGCTACACCGCAGATAAAAAACTGCGCCACGACGATGCGTACACGCCCAATAATGAGGGAGGCAAACGCCCAGATCGCGCAGTCACTGTGTATACGCAACGCTGTAAAGAAGCCTACAAACACATACCTGTCATCATCGGTGGCATTGAAGCGAGTTTGCGTCGTATCGGCCACTATGATTATTGGTCTGAAAAAATCCGCCGCTCGGTGATTTTTGATGCCAAAGCGGATTTACTGATGTTTGGTAATGCTGAAAGACCTCTGATTGAAGTCACTCACCGCCTTGCGGCAGGTGAGGATATCAAAGATATTAAAGACGTTCGTGGCACAGCCATTATCGTCAAAGAAGCTTTACCTGGCTGGGAAGGTGTGGATTCTACGTCTCTAGATAAGCCGGGCAAAATCGATGCCATTCCCTCTCCATATATTATGGAGCCTGAGTGCCCAACCGATGCTGAGACCAAAGCGGATGTCACGCAAACTGCACAACCTATCACGATAGCACCGGCTACAAAGCGAAAACCATGGGAAAATGTCTACGTCAAATTACCCGCATACGAAACCGTTAGGGACAACAAAGTCCTCTATGCGCATACGAGCCGTATTTTTCATCAAGAAACCAACCCAGGTTGTGCTCGTGCATTGATGCAGCGTCATGGCGACCGGCATGTTTGGCTCAACCCGCCTGCCATGCCTTTGGAAACAGAAGAAATGGACGCTGTCTTTGGCCTGCCATATCAACGTGTACCGCATCCAGTATATGGTGATGCTAAGATCCCTGCATACGACATGATCAAATTCAGTGTTAATATCATGCGTGGCTGTTTTGGTGGCTGCACGTTCTGTAGTATCACTGAGCACGAAGGGCGCATTATTCAGAGTCGTTCAGAGCAATCTATCTTGCAAGAAATAGAAGACATACGTGATATGGTACCAGGCTTCACTGGAGTCATATCTGATTTAGGTGGTCCCACGGCCAATATGTATCGCTTGCGTTGCAAATCCCCCAAAGCCGAAGCCACTTGTCGTCGTCCATCTTGTGTTTACCCAAGTATCTGTGCACACATGGACACCGACCACACGCCAACCATTAACCTTTATCGCAAAGCCCGTGATTTGCCAGGGATTAAGAAGATCTTGATTGCGTCGGGTGTGCGCTATGACCTCGCGGTGGAAGATCCGAATTACGTCAAAGAACTCGCTAAGTATCACGTGGGTGGTTATCTCAAGATCGCACCCGAACACACAGAAGATGGTCCTCTATCTAAGATGATGAAACCGGGCATGGGCAGTTATTATGAATTTAAACGCTTGTTCGACAAATTCTCCAAAGAAGCTGGCAAAGAGCAGTATTTGATTCCGTATTTTATTGCTTCTCACCCGGGTACAACCGATGAAGATATGCTTGAGTTAGCAATTTGGCTAAAGGAGAACAAGTTTAAACTTGACCAAGTACAAAACTTCTACCCTTCGCCAATGGCAACTGCGACGACTATGTACCATACTGAAGTGAATAGCTTGCGTAAAGTGACTAAAGACTCCGAAACCGTACCAAGTGCAAAAGGTGAGATCCATCGTCGCTTACACAAAGCGATGTTGCGTTATCACGACCCCAAAAACTTCGGACAAATTCGCAAAGCCTTGGTCAAAATGGGTCGTGAAGACTTGATTGGTCGAGGACCTGAACACCTGGTCCCACCAGAATCTCGAAATGAGCGTCAACAAAAGGCAAAACCGGCAAGACGTGGCGGACGTGCGGCGACCAAACATACCAAGGCGCAGTTTGTTAAAGCAAAATAGTTGAAACTATGCAAATCTAATTTGTTCGCCTAAGAACTGAATCAACCACTATCCTGGGAATGCGTTCGCGTTTTTTAAACTTTCCAAGTCGTTAAATCGCACGCCTTGTTGTTTCATGACTTTATTCACCTTGTGGCTGATCCATTGACGTATATAAAATGGCTGGTTAGGCACAAAATGATGAATCGTATGGGTTTTGCCAAAATTAAAACAGAATAGGTGAAAAGGCATAAACCACTTACTCGTTATGACATGTGTTTGCTGATGTAAATGACTCACTCCACCGTAGTAATGCATTGATGAAGTGACAAAATTCAGAGACGTTGAACGAATGATATTGGGTAATACCAAGACCACCATCAAGAACTCAAATGCACTAATCACCGGACTGAACATTGCCGGGATATAACTCTCGATTGGCAAAAATAAACCAAGTCCGTGGTATCCAATCATGGTATAGAGCACAACGAAATAACAGGTCGCGATTGGAAAAGCTGCGTGGAACACTTTACCAAAACTAAAGCCTTTGATTTCTTTCTCGTATACTTTGCGAAACAAGACGAGTCCAAGAAGACCATCCATAATCACTATCAAACGTTTCAAAGGATTTTTGATGCCGTTACCCACTAGGCGCTCTTCTAAATCCTGTTCGGTTCCAGAAACTTGATGATGATGCAGGTGCATATGACGTCTAAACCAAGGGTTGACAGTATTGGGTCGCATTAACCAGACCATGAGCATCATAAAATTATGGATCAAAGGCATCTTGCTAAAGTATTGGCGATGAATGAGGTCATGCTCCAATTCATGGGAAATGGAGGCAACCATCGCAATCAAGAGAATAACCAACCAAGCAGGCAAAATCTCATAATAATACAGACTGCCAAGCCCAATCATGGTACTAGCTGAAAATAAAAGAATCAGCATCCCAATGGTATTTTGATGAGACAAAAACGCATATTTATCACGCAACATCTGCTCTTCAGAACGTATTGCTTGAATAATGACTCTTGTTTGTTCTCTGAGTTTATCGCGCATGGGGACATCCGTCATATCTGCCTTGCTCCAATATATAGTAATCGATGGGCTGACTCTTATTATCTTAACCCTCTATGTCTGGAACATTATATAACTATTTAGTCTGTATTAGGATATCTGCACTAGGTAATGAACTGGCACTTATCTGTTTATCTAACTTTACTCTGACATATGTTGCAGTTAATATCAGTTCACGAAATCACCAAAACGTGGTTATGATTAGTAAAAGGAATATTATAAATGACACGTTTACTGCATGCTCTTTTGGTCTTTTTTATTTTTTTGTTGCCGGGATTTAATGCAACGTCTGCGACGCTTATCATTCTTGAGCGTTCAGGCACATCTACGTTTACCCAAGAGCTTAACCGTCAATTAAAACAAACGTCGTTTAATACGCCTGTTTACATTAGTTTTGTGGATGCCTTCTATTCTTCACTGTCGAAAAGTGAAAGATCAAAGCGAATCGAACTTAACATTGATTAAAACCGATTACCAGGAGTCTGTCATTTTGGACAGCACACCCCCCTCATTCATCAAGGACACAGTGGCATTAGTGACTCATCCACCGCAATCACAACAAGAACAAGCCGCGTTCAACTGGCTTAAAGCCAATCACATCCCCGTGTTGTTTCTGTTCAGTAGTGAGTTCGACCTTATAAGGTACAAAAATGTCGGTGGTTTAGTCGTTTCTCCGTTCAAATTAGGCTCACTGATAGAAAAAATCGTTAACAATAATGTACTCACAAAGGACGATATGGAAGTCACTGTTGCCTTGTATCACAATGACGCACTGGCACACTATGGACTGGACCCCGCAAGCTATAGTGAAGATTATCAGATTGTAGGGCGTATCGAATATTCTTACGAAGAGATCCAATATATGATGATTATTGGATTGCTTATCTTTACTCTATTTTTGATTATTCTACTGATAATGAATAACAAAAATCGTCAGTTGCTCAATGAGCGTGCAAGCAACGCAGAATACGCGAATCGCGAGAAAGACAAATTGATGGCCAACATTTCACATGAATTACGTACCCCCTTAAACGCTATTCACCTTGCCTTTGACGTGCTCACAGACCACTCTTTAGATAAGTCTGATAAAGTGATTGACGCTGGAAAACGCGCCACAAAGCATCTTAAAAACATCATCAATACAATACTGGACTATCAAAAGTCTTCGAATCATGAAACATTGGTTTTGTTGGACTGGTTTAACACTGACGAGCTCAAACACGCTATACAAATTCATCAATATCACGCGCAAAAGAAAGCGCTACAATTTGCTATCAAAGGGATGGATAAGCTGCCTAATGATGTAAAGACAGATGAAAAACTCTTGTTACAAATTGTGCACAATGTGTTATCAAACGCGTTAAAATTTACCGAACGTGGGAGTATTTCGGTGTCCTTTAAGCATACCCACTCGCATCTAGATATTGAGGTTGTGGATACCGGTATTGGTATGGATGAGCCAGCATTAGAGAGCGTCTTTGTGCCTTTTAAACAAGCAGATCCAAACGGCTCATATGAAGGGACAGGGTTGGGTATGGCGTTATGCAAGACACTCATCTCACTGCTAAAAGGTGAAATTCAACTTGACTCAACATTGGGACAAGGGACTCGTGTATTGATCTCATTGCCGGTAGAGTGGCGAAACACACTTTCACACACTGATATCCCACCGCCCGCTAATGATACTTTACCTCTGTCTGTATTACTCGTCGAGGATGACGACATCAGTCGAGAACTGTGCCAGCTTATATTGAAACCCCATGTGCAAAAACTGCTCACCACAGCGTCCGCACACGATGCACTTTCTGCCATCAATCATTATTGCTTTGATGTGGTATTAACCGATGTTCGCATGCCAGAAATGGATGGAGTCGCTTTGTTTAAAAAATTGCGAGAGCGCTCGCCCAATTTACCCATCATTGCGGTAACAGGGAATGCCTCCCCCTCAGAACGCAGACATTATTTGGAGCTTGGATTTACCGCTGTCATCGCCAAGCCATTTGAAGTGCACGACATTATTGAGGCACTTCAAATGGTTAGTAGAGAACCTAAGACGGAACGGTAAACTTACTCCACCGTAACGGACTTCGCCAAGTTCCGAGGCTGATCCACATCCGTACCCTTAATCAGTGCCACGTAATACGACAGCAACTGTAATGGAATGGTATACACAATCGGCGCAATTGACGCATGACAATGTGGTACCGGTACCACACGCATCGTTTCATCCGATTCAAAACGCGCATCTTTATCGGCAAACACATACATGATGCCACCACGTGCGCGGACTTCCTCAACATTTGATTTGAGTTTTTCGAGTAGCTCATTGTTCGGCGCTACCACAATCACCGGCATCTCATCGTCAATCAACGCCAGAGGACCGTGTTTCAACTCACCTGAGGCATACGCTTCGGCGTGAATATATGAGATTTCTTTGAGCTTTAATGCCCCTTCCATTGCAATCGGATACTGCTCACCACGCCCTAAAAATAATGAGTGGTGCTTATCCGCAAACTCTTCTGCCAAGTCCTCAATTTCACTGGCCAAAGCCAAGGTTTCATCAAGCTTCGCTGGTAAGCTCTGCAAACCTGCAATGATATCGGCTTTATCCGTATCCAACATACCGTTGTGTTTGCCTAGAGCAAGAGTTAATAGCAAAAATGCGGTAAGTTGTGTAGTAAACGCTTTGGTTGACGCTACGCCAATTTCTGCCCCGGCTTTGGTCATAAACGCCATATCGGATTCACGCACCAGGGAAGAGCCATCTACATTACAAATGGTCAAGCTCGACATATAACCCAACTCTTGCGCTAATCGCAATGCGGCAAGCGTATCTGCGGTTTCACCAGATTGCGAAATCGTGACTAATAAACTGTTTGGCTGAACGACCGATTTGCGGTAACGAAACTCAGAAGCAATCTCGACATTACATGAGACATTGGCATACTGTTCCAGCCAATAACGTGCGGTCATGCCAGCGTGATAAGAGGTACCACATGCGATGATCTGCACGTGCTTCACTTTACTTAACAATACCTCAGAGCCTTCGCCAAAAATCCCCTCAATCGCACCATTTGCATCCAAGCGCCCCGCTAACGCGTTGCGAACAACAGTTGGCTGTTCATACGTTTCTTTGAGCATGTAATGACGATATTGCCCCTTGTCACCGGCGTCATGTTCGACATTGGATTCAATAATGTCACGTTCAACTGGATTGCCATCCACATCAAAAATCGACACTGAACGTCGCGTGATTTCAGCCACATCACCTTCTTCTAAAAAGATAAAGCGACGCGTGACTGGAAGCAATGCCATTTGATCGGAAGCGATAAAGTTTTCACCTAGACCTAAGCCAATGACCAAAGGTGAGCCTGAACGTGCCACGACAACTCGAGACGGATCGGCCTGGTCCATAATGACCGTGCCGTAAGCACCTTCAAACTTTTTAACCGCCGTTTGCACGGCTGACAACAATGAATCATGACTAGCAAGTAAGGCGTGTACTGTATGTGCAATAGTTTCGGTATCCGTATCAGTGGCAATAGTATAGCCTTGTGCCGATAACTCCTCGCGTAATGCTTGGAAGTTTTCAATAATACCATTGTGCACCACGGCGATACGCGATGATGACGTGTGGGGATGTGCATTGTTTTCAGTCACGCCGCCGTGCGTTGCCCAACGCGTATGCGCAATACCGGTTGAACCTTTGCCATTATCGTCTGTGATGGCATCGGCAAGCGCTTGCACTTTTCCCGTACGACGCACACGGCTGAACTCACCTTCAGCGGTTAACAATGCCACTCCAGCAGAGTCATAACCTCTGTACTCAAGGCGTTTTAAACCTTCTAATAAAATTTCTACGACATTGCGCTCTGCAACAGCTCCTACGATCCCACACATATTTATTCTCCTTTATCCGCCAGCAAGACTTGCACGTCATGCGTACGGATCTGTGCAACGGCTTCTTCTGTTATTTGGTTATCGGTCACAAAATGCGAAATCTGTGACCATGCTAATTCGATATTGGGCATTTTTTTGCTCAATTTATCTGACTCTGCCATCACGACCGTCTGTTCTGATACTTCAGACATAACTTGGCTGAGCTTGGTTAATTCGTGAAAGGTTGCCGTGCCTGTATCAACGTCGACGCCAGAAGCACCGACAAACGCCCATTCAAAATTGTATGATGCAATCATCTTCTCTGACATTTGCCCTTGAAAAGAATGCGAGACAGGGTCCCAAGTGCCACCACACATCAAAATGGTCGCGTTGTGACTGCGCTCAGTTAATGCCGTTGCAATCGGCAACGAGTTGGTCATTACAACAATATCAGGAATTTGTTGCAAAAAAGGCAACAAGCGAGCAGTCGTCGAACCACTATCAACAATGATGCGAGCGCCAGGTTGAATAAGGCTGGCGGCAATCTTTGCAATGGCTTGCTTCACTTTGGAAAGCGGTTGTGTTATTGGGGATTTTTCGGGGACTAACACCGCACCACCGTGCGTACGAATACAAAATCCATCGCGTTCAAGTTGCGACAGATACTTTCGAATCGAAACCTCTGAAATACCCAGCAGATTAGATAAGCCGGAAACCGTCACAGACTGATTCTTCAATAGTTGATTTTTGATTAAATTACGATTTTGTGCTACAGCCACAACACACCAATATTTCGAAACGAAAGTTAATTATACTTTATTATTTTCGTTTCGCAATCCATTTGCTCTAAGCCTTTTTCTTAGAGACTGATTTGAACCCATTCAAAAACCTTGAGACAATACTTCTATGTTTAGCTCACTTCCTTCAACTATGCTATCTTCCACCCACAATCAATGGTTATGTCCTGCATGCCATCTCCCTCTATCGCAAAAAAACCGTACCTTGGGGTGTGACAATCAGCATCAGTTTGATCTTGCCAAGCAGGGGTACGTGAACTTACATCTTGTACAGCACAAAAAAAGTAAACAACCCGGTGACTCACCGGAAATGGTGACCGCTCGACGGACATTCTTATCACAAGGGCATTATGCACCACTTGCGCAACGACTCAGCCAGTTAATCGCACTTTACCAGCCTAACGCTGCCTTACGTCTGTTTGATGCCGGATGTGGTGAAGGCTACTACCTTTCGACTCTACATGACTTAATCAAAAATACATACCCCAACTCGGCATACTGCGGCATTGATATTGCTAAATCCGCGGTATCGAAAGCTGCAAAACGATTACCTCAGGCGCACTTTGCGGTGGCCAGTACGTTTGCGATCCCTCTGGCAGAGTGTAGTCAGTCTGTAGTTATACAAATTTTTGCACCGTCGTCAGAGAGTGAAATCCGTCGAGTGCTTGAGGATGATGGTATTTGGATCACAGTCAATCCTGCTCCAGAACATCTGTATGAACTAAAAGAGTGTGTTTACGATGCGCCCTCTAGGCACGAGGTAGATGATGATTGTCCGACAGGGTTTGAGATCCTAGATAATCAGGAGTTGTATTTTGCCATTGATGTACAAAAACACGAGGACACACGACAGGCACTATTACAAATGACACCATTTTACTGGAGTATTTCAGATGCAAAACGCGCGTTGCTCAGTGAAAAACTCACTACGGCACACGCGCATTTTCATATCAAGGTACTGCGCAAAATGGCTATTTGACGACTATTTTTTGCTTGGCCGTTCCCAACCCGATAAGTTGCGTTGTTTGGCTCGAGCAATCGCCAACTCGCCATCTGCCACAGTCTTAGTCAATACCGACCCCGCGCCAACAGTAGCTTGTACGCCAACTTTAACTGGTGCCACTAAAGACGAGTTCGAACCGATAAAAGCACCGTCGCCAATGACGGTCTTGGATTTATTCACACCATCATAATTACAGGTAATCGTGCCTGCACCAATGTTTGCGCCCGCTCCTACTGTGGTATCACCGAGATAGGTTAAGTGATTAGCTTTGGAACCCTTGCCAAGATACGTCTTTTTCATTTCAACAAAATTACCGACTTTGGCGCCTTCGGCCATTTCTGCGCCAGGTCGTAGTCGCGCATAAGGCCCTACTTGACAGTGCTTGCCGACAATCGCTTCTTGCACAATACTGAAAGCTTCGATAATCGCCCCATCTGCAATTTGACAGTTTTGTAAGACACAGTTCGGACCGATGCGCACGTTGTTACCGAGCACAACATTGCCTTCAAACACACAGTTTACGTCGATTGACACATCATTGCCGACAGTCAACGTACCGCGCACATCAAATCGATGTGGATCAGCCAGAGACGCGCCATTGAGCATTGCGATTTCGGCCTGTTCATGTTGATAGGCACATTCTAATCGCGCTAATTGCACGCGGTTGTTAACGCCCTCTACTTCGACCGGATTATCTGGGTGCGCCGCACGGATCTGCTTGCCTTCACTGGCCGCCATGGCAATGACATCGGTTAAATAGAACTCACCTTGCGCATTGTTATTATCAAGCTGACCTAACCAGCGTTTTAGATCTGCTCCGCCCATGACCATCATACCGGTGTTGATTTCGGTGATCTCGCGTTGCGCGTCCGTTGCATCTTTGTGTTCGACAATCGCTGTGATATTTTCGCCGTCACGAATAATACGTCCCATACCGGTGGGGTCGTCCAAGTGCACAGTTAATAAAGCCAAATCAGCGGTCGCTTTGGCCTCTAACAATCTGGCAAGTGTCGTCGCTTTGATTAAAGGCGCATCCCCCACCAAGATCAACACATTGGCATCATCTGCGATATGTGGCAAAGCTTGTTGTACGGCATGCCCAGTGCCAAGTTGCTCAGCTTGCAAACACCAATTCAAATTATCGTGTTTGACAGCCGACTGTAACTGCTCTGCACCGTGACCATAAACGAGGTTGACTTGTTCTGCGCCTAAGGTGTCGACGGTATCAATGATGTGCTGAACCATGGCCTTGCCACCAATAGGATGCAGAACTTTGGGGAGGGAAGATTTCATACGCGTGCCTTTCCCGGCCGCAAGGATGACTACTGATAATGACATTCTTGTCTATTCCTTTTGTCTAAGTTGCAATAGTGTAGCGAAAAGAAAGGAGTGTGTAAAAGTGGAAAATTATTTCGTACGCAACCACTGCCAAGCCCGATCCAATCCACCACTAGTCAGCATCACCCCTAATAAGATAATCACTGCACCAGAAAGCATCAAATGAGAAATGGTTTCATCCAATAACCACCAGCCCCAGATAAGGCCAAACACAGGCACGATATACCCGACATAAATGGCTTTGGATGCCCCAATTTTGCCAATTAAATTAAAATACATCATGTAAGCAACGCCCGTGCACACCACTGCCAAAAACAACACAGCGCCCCACGCTTCCAATGATGGCATGACTGTGACCGGATAGATAACGACCAAAGGCAACAGTACAACAGCGGAAACGAGCTGTGAGCCAGCCGCGATGGCTAAGGGCTTAGTTCCGGTTAAATACTTTTTGAAATAACAAATAGCAACCCCATAACAGAAGGTTGCAATCAAGCAAGCAATCACTGGCATCAAGGTGACACCCTCTAAACTTAGTGACTCATAGCTAAGTAAGTACACACCAACTATGCCACAAGCAAAGCCTATCTTCGCCGCATGGGAAATCGTCTCGCGCAACCACAGCCAAGCTAATAACGCACCAAATATACCAGCGGTGCCATTTAATAGTGCAGTGAGCGCAGAGGGTAAATGCAACGAACCGTAGGCAAAAAAGCAAAAAGGGATCGCGGTATTTAACAACCCCACCACAATGACATGGCGCCATTGCACAAACATTTCCGACGTTTGTTTGCGCCAGACAACAAAAGGCAACAAAATCAGCGCAGCCAGCAAAGCACGGATCTCAACCATAGCAAAAATGCCAAACTCAGGTGCCGCAATGCGCATCAACATAAATGACGCGCCCCAAATCGCACCTAATACAATTAATTCAACAAAATCTTTGAACGGCATATTTCTAGAAAAATCCTCTTTGCGGGTTTTCGTGCGCAAGCAGAGCAGATTTGATGTCTAAACCACCGGCATAACCAGTTAAATGTCCATTTGCGCCAATGACACGATGACAGGGGATAATTATTGCGATGGGGTTTTTGCTATTTGCATTGCCCACTGAACGACTGCCAGTAGGCTGACCAATATGCTGGGCAAGTTGAGCGTAACTCCATGTTTCACCGTATTTGATGTCCTGCAACGCTGCCCATACTTTGTGTTGGTAAGTCGTCCCAATTGGAGATAGTGGTAATGAAAAGCTTTTACGCTCCCCAGCAAAATATTCGTTCAGTTGCCCAACACATGACTCACTGATGCTGTTGGGAACGTCTCGAGCCATATCATCAACAAAGCTGACCGCCGTGATGGCTTGATTAGTGGCTTCCACTCGCACCGGTTTATATGGCGTTGAAATATATTGCTCAAAAACAGCTTTGTTATAGACCACGACTGGATCACTCCCATGTTTGCAAACACAAATAACTACGCCAAGGTATTGCACGCAACACCGCCTCAGTTGTGCCAGCTATCGTTTGAGATAGGTATAGCCAGACAGACAGTTCTCGTAAAAGTCCGTCAGTTTTACCCCCTCTCGAGGCTTGATATGTCCAGCGGCGACTTGTTTGTCTATCAATCGCTTCACGTCTTTGGCCATAGAGTCTGGATTATATTGCATAATTGACAGCACATTTTCTACCGAAGAGCCGCGCACAACTTCCTCAATATAAAAATCTTGTGGGTCATCATCATGACTGAATATATGTACTTCATTGAGACGCCCAAATAAGTTATGCATATCTCCCATCACATCTTGATAGGCTCCAGTCAAAAATAGACCAATGTAATAGTTCTCGCCGCTGCGCAACTGATGCATTGGGATGACATTTGATATCTCACGACCGACCGTGAACTGATCGATTTTGCCATCGGAGTCACATGTGATATCAACCAATGAACAGTTGACTTCAGGTACTTCATTCATTCGCGTTAACGGTACCACCGGTAGTACTTGATCGATTGCCCATGTATCGGCTGCCGACTGAAAGATTGAAAAATTACACAAATACTGACTGGATAAATCAAAATCTAACTGTTCGAGCTCCTCCGGAATAAACTCTGCGGTGCGCAATTGTTTGCGAATACGATTCATGATCTGCCAGTAAAAA
>JALRKK010000080.1 GCA_023268935.1 Glaciecola sp. | reverse complement strand
AAAATGCCAACTTAGCATGCAGTTTAACACAGTTTCAGATCGAACGCAGTTACGGAAACCCTTACCTAGTTGCAATTGGCGCAACAAAATACAAAGTTATTCTCATGTTAACACGGACCCACCAAAAGGATGATGCGGCGTCGGTTGCAATTTATTCGGATTGTGAACGCTATCGCTACAGTTTGACCCGCGTATGGGATCAAAAGGCGCATGTGGTGCATTTTGTAATGTTGAATCCGTCGACGGCAACCGAGGTACAAAATGATCCAACGGTTGAGCGTTGTGAACGCCGCGCACGTGCGCTGGGCTATGGTGGGTTCCGAGTGACAAATATTTTTGCTTGGCGTGATACGGACCCCAAAAAAATGCGAGCGGCCCGCGATCCGGTTGGCCCTGCAAATGATGCCGCCATTCTGGAGGCATGTGAGTGGGCAGATGTGACGGTTGCGGCATGGGGCACGCATGGCGAACATTTGTCGCGCGGAGAACAGGTGAAGTCGATTTTGCAGACGATGGATATTCCCGTGTTTCATCTAGGATTGTCAAAGGCAGGGCATCCCAAGCACCCGCTTTATATTTCATATACTCAACAACCCATTCTATGGAGTGACTTGAATGGCAGATAATCAACGCTTGAATGAACAAATGGAACAATTACTCAATCATCCAGCGCTGCGTATGCAACGTTCTGTGTTTGCAATGTTATGGTTTAATTTATTGCGTGGATTGGCCTTTGGATTAGGGTCTGTTTTGGGTGCTACAATCCTTGTTTACATCACCGTTCAGATATTGGCCCAGATCGAGTTTATCCCAATTCTTGGGGATTGGGCGATCCAGTTGATTCAGCAAATCGAAATGAAGCGTTAACCAAGCTTGCAATCTGAGATTGAAATCAGAACTGTTGAGTTCCATGGTTATCCTTGGGAAAAAGGGGTGTATCATGTTGATGTTATCGGGTCTATTGGGTTTCATGCTTTTAGGTAGCATTGCGTTGATGCCAGATATTGAACCACCGATCACGGATGAAGAAGAGTTCGAACCTGATGCCCCTGAATTAGAAGAACCAACACCGCCAACAGATGGTTCTGATTTATTATGGTAGCGCTGACCAAGATACTCTGAGCGGTGGTTTGGGTCACGATGTCTAACGTGGCGGGCATGGTGCGGATACTCTGTACGGGGATCATGAGCTGAATGGTGGCACAGGCAATGACACGCTTATGGGGGGTGCGGGTGATGAAGTTCTGGCTGATATGGACCTAGAGCGTGATTACCTAAATGGAGGTTCAGGCGATGACTTCATTTAAGGTTATGGCTCTGATATGATGACAGGCGGCGAAGGTGCGGATACGTTTGTCTATACAGATGTTGGTGACGAACCTATCGAGATTTCAGATTATGATCGGTCTGTCGATACCTTGGCGATCCAGTTCCCAGAAGACGCTAGTGGTTCCTATAGTAGGCGTAAAAATCTGTCAGTCGTTCAAACTATAGTTAACTCTAAGCAATCCTTCCGCACCGGTCGAGTGTTCTGTTGGTGGCCAGTTTGGTGGCCAGACAATTCTCGGGGCTGAAACTTAATTCGCTGTGACTCGGAACTGCATGCCAATCCAGCCGCTATCAATGACGCAGTCTCCAGTACCGGCAGGGCAGGTACCGCCATTGCCTGCAGGTTGAAGCATCAGCCCAACAGTATCAGTGACGGTAAAAGCAATGTTCATGCCCGCAGTGGTGGGAGATATGACAACATCAGTTATATCTTGGCTTGCCAAGATAGTATCGTCAGTCGCGAGGCTCGTAGAGGCGGTTCCGTCAGCCTTTAGCATATATAGGTTTGTGCCTGTAGCATTGTCGACCATTGACGAAACCCAGTTTTCGCTATCATCTGCAAAACTCAACGTTTCTTTGGTAGGAAGGTTTGTTGCGGTAGTCGGGGCCGTATTACTACATGTAATTATTGAGTTGACGAGCTCAGGCGGATTCCCAGTATAGACCCTATCGACACCATTTGAATAACAATAAATGCCTGAATTTGTTCCCCCTCTATCCCTGCGCACACTTGAAAATTCGTGTGACACCTTCAAGTACATAACATTGTCAACAAGTATATAGGCGTGTGTGTAAGTACCCTCAGCCAATGTTACATCTGCTCCTAAAGGTAAAGACGCTCCCTTTGACAGAGTTAAATCTGAGCCGGCGGTATCTTCAAATAGTGTAGTACACATGGATTTATCTGCGACTGTTGCATGGCTCGTGCAAATAGCAAATTCGTAGACCTTCAACTTGAATGATTCCGCGTCTTTGGAGCAATTTCCAGGGTCCAGGAATTCATTACCGGCTCCGCTATGAGAGCTAAAAGTTGAAGTGGTAGAGCACTGCGTAGCTGCTGCGCCAATATTCGCCAAAGTACTTAATACTATTATAATGCAGCCATAGGTTATAAAGTTTTTCACGGTTTACGCTCCACTCACTGTAACGCCAAGTTTGATGGCTTTCTTCATAATTCTGTTTTCACGCTGCACTGGCTTGTACAGCTTTTCGCGGATTGGCTTGAGGCTTGTTGACCACTTACCATCCTGCATTGCTTTCGCTGGCGCTTGTTTGCCCCCAAGTGGAATGCTGTAGCTGATCGAGGCAACTGCTTGCTCTGAAATTCCAGTACCCTTTTGTTGTGCGACACCGATGGTCAGATTTGGTGCAACCTCTGCCTCAATTCCCCATTCATCATTGGTAACTTTGTAGCCCAAGCCATCCTTGAACTCGCTCTGTTTGAAATAAACATTCGAAGAATAGAAGTACGGAAGGTTACCACTGATCTTAATGTCATGACCATCAAGGGCTGTTTCCTGAATGCCCTTATATGTGCGTGTTCCTGTGACCGCGTTATATTTGTTGGCGCGCAACTCGATCAACGATGTCAGTAACTCAATACCAAATCCCGTACGCTTGTGTTCGCTATCCAATTCATAGTCGTAGAAAATGTTCGCGCCAATAATTACTGTTTCAGCGTCATTTATATTACGCGCGCCGAAACCAAGGTTAACCGTCTGACGTCCATCAAACGATACAAAAGATGTCTGATTAAACAGGAAGGTATTTTTTGTTTCATGCAACCGAAGAACTGCCATCGCTTCCGTTTTGGTCGCCGTACCATTTGCATCCAAGCCGAATGCATCACTGCCTAGCGAGAGTTCCAAATGTGTAAATGGTGTGGTCGCTACTAAATTGTCCTCAATACTATCAAGTGCGCTGTTTGCTGCGTTCAAAGAATAGTCAACGACTTCGTTCTTTGTCGCTGCCTCAGCATCTCCATCTTCAAAACCCTGTGCAATGTTTTTCACAATCGATGGCAGTTTATATTTTAAAACATTCTGTTCAGAGCTTGCAGCAAACGGAACGCAAGTAATAAAAGTAGTAATTAAAAAAATTTTTCGCATGGCTTTACCCTATGTCGCTTCGCTGACTGTAAATCCATTCTGGCTTGTTAGCAGTTTTCAAACAATACTATGTGTATAGTATCGTTTGTTTTAACGAGCTTCGTCGACCAAACGAAAACAAATTTTTATACAGAAATTATTTAATGACAGTGGACCGAACCTTTTGCTGCGGTATTCTTAAAATTAATATCGCTCCGTCATTTGTCCCATCTAGGGATAGCTCGATATTATTATTTTTTGCTCTGACAAACATACTTTTTATTCCAAACCCCTTTCTGGAGTTGTTCTTGAAACTCTTTCCTTCCCTATTTTCCAAGCTCAGTATTATTGAGCCATCAATATCTAACTCGCCTTTAAATATAATAAATTTGCTGTTGGCTCGAAACAATGCGTTTTGCAAGGCCTCTTGCATGATGCGCACTATATCTAGAATTAATTCTCTAGAAAGATGTGGTCCATACAAGAGCCCCTTTGTTTTCCAGGCAAATCTAACGCCTATTAGTTCGGCGGGGTCAACAAGCTGCCTTTTTATTTCTGACAAAGCCATTAACAAAGTTGTATCTTTGCTTTCGCGTAACATCAACAAAACGCGAATTTCAGAAATTATGCCTTTACTCAGAAGATTGATCGATAAGTTTCTACCTGAACGGTTTTTCTCACTAAGCGCTTGAATCATAGAAATATTTGTCATAATTCCATCATGCAATTCGGAGTTAATTCTTGACATTTCTTGATTTGCAACTTGCTCACGAATAAGAATCTGGGTTTCTTCGAAATTTTTCCTTAAGTCGTCCTCTAATCCTCGAAGTTCTTTTTCCAATATGGATCGATGTGAATCTAATTCTATTTTTTCGCTCGACAGCCGAACCAGATAGAACGCTGCGACCATAAAAAAGAAAAAAGAAGTGCCAATGTTACTGATAATTATCCCGTTGTTAGAAAATCCAAAGAGGAATGCGAAGTCGTGTATGATTGCTGCAAGGGCAAAAAACGTCACTAACAAATATAGGGCGTTGGCCGTTCCACCATTTTTAAAAAACATAATTGCAGATTTAGTCATTGTAAAAATCAAAACACTTATCATTAGAGGAGGTATTATAATCATATTCCACAGTTGAATCTGAAATAAATTTGTCGTTTTGGACAGAAGAATTGGGCAGG
>JALRKK010000036.1 GCA_023268935.1 Glaciecola sp. | reverse complement strand
AATACGGAACCACCTGACTCCATCCCGAACTCAGTAGTGAAACGTATTAGCGGCGATGGTAGTGTGGGGCTTCCCCATGTGAGAGTAGCACATCGCCAAGCTCCTATTTATACACAAGGCTCACCCTAACGGGTGGGCCTTTTGTGTATCTGGGGTTTTATTATGTCTTATTGCATCATGCGATCACATGATAGCCATACCAATCCGGTTTTAGATCGTAAGATACGTTGCTTTTACGCAAGTGAATATATTGCTGATCGAACAAAGACAATTCTAAACAACTGTCTACTTCCATAAGGTTGTCTTTGTGTACAGTATATCTATTTTTAAGTAATTGCCGCTTTGCTTTTCGTTTCGCTTCATCTGGGCTAAATGCTACAAATAAACCAAACTCATGAATTTCTGCCATCTTGTTCTTGTCATAACCGCCTAAGTTGACAAAATAGAGTTTTAAATCGGTTTGTTGTGGCTGAGCTTCGATGGATATTTCATAGCCGTCAGCCCCGGTAATGTGTTTATAACTATCTAAGTGTAGTCCTTTGGTATTGCCAAACCATCGGTTGATTAACCGTTCGTAAGTATCTTCAATGCATGGTGCAATGACGAATTGTATATCGTGGAGTTCAAGGTTTGCATTTGACGCACTCCCGCCTAAATAGATCATAAAAAGTTTATTCAACACTACGATGATTGCCTCATTTTTTTGCAAGTTATTTGCTGATACTGAACATAAGGGAACACAGAGCCCCACAGATCTAATAATAACTTTATAACGCGTCACTACAAACATTTCAGCAGTGAGGACAATTACGTCACATATCGATTAGTGAGGGCGTTTTAGCGTTGCGCAGCGCTGAGCTCATGCATGAACTCAATCCTGCCGCGCAGTCTTTCCGTGAGTATGTTAAAGCCAATCAGACAACTATAAAAGCAGTCATGGATAGCTAACGCTGTGAAACACAAAAAGGCAGTATCTTTTTACTGCCTTTTTCTAGATATCTTGACCCTTAAAAACGCTCGGCTTTTTTGGATTGGTATTCCTGTTGTCTGGCATGCATGTTTTGTAACTTGGCCAGTAAATCAGGGTTATTCGAAATTAATTCTTCCGCATATTCGAGTGAGGCTGCTTTGTCACGCTGAACTAAAAATTCGATATCTTCCCAAGTCGGAAAAGGCTTGCCAGAAGACAAAGCATCCTGTGTTTCTAGCGACATTCGCTGTAATAAATATTGTGGGTAACAACGTGTTTCTTTGATTCGGCTGCCCACTCGTGATTCTTTGCGACAGCGCATCTTAAATTCTTCTTTATCTGCCATGGCATTAAAGGTTTCATAAAAATCAAGCTCAGCAAGCATAGCTTGACGTTTAAAATACAATAATGGCACTTTACTTCGGACATCGATTCTTTCAATGTCGTCATTTAAAACCTGCTGCCTCGTTTCTTCAGGAGCTACGTAGTCTTTAGTCACATCGGTTGTGTCTGTATACCCAAAACTACTAAAGCTCAGCGTGGTGATTAATATTGCAGATTGCATCAGTCTCATGTTTGGCCCCTTCTAACGTACAAGTTGGTTACCAATTAACTATGGCACGAGAATGTGTTTCCTGCCGATTGAAAGTGTAAATCTTTGTTATTCATAGTGACAATTTGTGTTTGAGTCTTTCTATGGCGGCATTGGTTGCTTTGCGAGTTCGCCAGTAGGAAATGAATTGTTGCTTGATTCGGCGAAAGCGGTGGCGTGGAACATTTGGTTTGCGAGTCGGACCGATATCACTGTCATACGCCATGTCTTGGTGTATCGCAAAAGGCAGCATGGCATAAATATCGATATTATGTTCCCAAGTATGTTGCAGATCACTGTCCACTGGGCGTCCAAAAGGATGCGTACTGGCAAGTAACTTACGAGCGGCATCACGAGAGATGGCATATGCAGCACAGCCTGTTAATGGTTTCTCATGGATAACAAGTGCTAAATCCTGCGTCAATCTGTGATGATAACGTACTTTTCTGGTTCGGTTTTGATAGGGCGCAAGTTTGATGAGATCCCAATCGAATGTCAACGCATCCAACTCATTCAAAACCGCAGTAATGTTAGAAGATAATGTAATATCGTCCTCGACAACAATACCGTACTCATGGCCACTCTCAATAATGGCCTGCCAGGATTTGCGATGACTGGCATAACAGCCAATTTCTCCATTCGAAAGTGGTCTATGGTATTGCCGTTGATTGATTAACGAGCTATACACGCTGTTGCGTTCTGCGTCGTTGAGGGCGGCGCCATAGACTGCGTCTAAGCGTTGTACTTCAATACCATACTCGGCGAAACGGTTTTGAGTATTGAACCAACGTTCTGTACTGTTGGCGAGATTAATGACAAAGATAGGTGTAGTCATAATGAGGTTGTTTAATTGTTTTTTCCCAGTATAACCCGCGCGATTTCTGCACTCCAATTTAATTTACTTAAACGATTAAGTTTGTTCTTGTTTTTTCATTTCGCACAATGTTAATATCACGTTAAATCACTATTAAATTGGACTCTCTATGAAACGTCTAGTGCTCATTCTGTTATGCTTTGTTGGTTTCACTCATGCCACCACCATCAGCGTGACCTCACCAGATAAACGTATTGTTTTTTCATTAACCGATGAAAACACGCTGGCGCAATATACTATTGACTACAAAAAAGAGCGCTTGGTACGACATTCGAAACTGGGTTTTACTTTTGAGAAAGCCTATCCATGGTATCGCGATTTTGAAGTGACGGAAGTCAGTCGCACAAGTGTTGACCAAACTTGGGAGCAACCCTGGGGCGCAAAGCGTTTCGTTCGTGACCACCACAATGAACTGGTGGTGCGATTTACCAATACCCAACAAAAAGACGTGCAATTTGATGTGCGAGTTCGAGTGTTTAATGACGGCGTTGGCTTTCGCTATGAATACAACGGCTCGGAAAATATTAACATCACTCGTGAGCTAACCGAGTTTTGGTTTGCGGACTCGCATAAAGCAGATGCGTATTGGATCCCGGGTCAAATGCGTGAACGCTATGAGTATTTGTATCGCTCAACGCCAATGCAGCAAGTGGAAGGGGTTGTGCATACGCCATTTACGGTTGTCTATGAGAACGGCACCCATGTTGCGGTACATGAGGCGGCGTTACTCGATTTTGCGGGGATGAGTTTAGAAAAAGCCCAACAAGGTCGTTTCTTTGCTAATTTAGCACCGCGTTCTGATGGTCTTGCCGTGGTTAAACAAGGTGCTTGGACATCCCCTTGGCGGACTTACACGATAGGTGACAATGCGCCTGATTTGGCAAACTCGTATTTGACCTTGAATCTCAATGAGCCCAATGCATTAGGGGATGATTTGAGCTGGATTGAACCGGGTAAATACATCGGTATATGGTGGTGCATGCACATTGATGTGTGCACTTGGGGCAGTGGTGATAAGCACGGTGCGACCACTGAACGTTCGTTGCAGTACATGGATTTTGCTGCCAAATATGGCTTTGACGGAGTCCTTATCGAAGGCTGGAATGAAGGCTGGGATGGGAATTGGATTGCTAATTCTGAACTGTTTGATTTTACTAAGCCATATCCTGATTTTGATATTAACAAAGTGGCTCAATACGCATTAGACAGAGGCGTTCGACTAATCGGACATCATGAAACGTCAGGCGGCATCACGAACTATGAAGCACAGTGGGATAAAGCCTTCACGTATTACGAAGCATTGGGGGTGCGCCAAATCAAAACGGGCTATGTTGCGCACGGTCAAAACCTCAAACGCAAAGACGAAAAAGGTATCATGCGTTACGAGTTCACTGACTCTCAACATGTCGTCAATCATATGACGCGTAACATCCAAAAAGCTGCTGAGCATAAGATCTCTATCAATAAACACGAGGCGGTCAAACAGACAGGTTTGCATCGTACTTATCCCAATTGGATTGCTACAGAAAGTGCACGAGGCCAGGAATATAATGCTGGTTGGTCGACACCAAATCCGCCTGAGCATGAAGCGATGTTGATTTTTACCCGGATGTTGGCCGGCCCAATGGATTACACTCCAGGAATATTTGATTTTGACTTTGTGCGAACTGGAGGTGGCACTGAAGAAGATGGTTTACACAAATATCGTCGTCCACACAGCACATTGGCCAAACAGCTTGCCCAGTACGTCGTGTTTTACAGCCCGATTCAAATGGCAGCTGATATCCCTGAAAATTATCTCGAAAAGCCCGAAGCGTTTCAGTTTATTCTTGATGTACCGACAGACTGGGAAGACTCAATCGTGTTGCAAGGCGATGTCGCGGATTTTGCAGTGACTGCGCGTAAAGAAAAACAGCATCGTCATTATTCAGGTAAAGATTGGTATTTGGGTGGTGTGACAGATGAGAATGCACGTACGGTTAGTGTGCCGCTGGAGTTTTTGGACAGAGGTCAGCGTTATGAGGCACACATTTATCGCGATGCCAAAGATACCGATTGGCGAGAAAATCCATATGGACTAACGCTTGAGAAGAAAACTGTCAGCGCAAAGGATACCTTGACCATTCGCATGGCGGAATCGGGTGGTTTTGCAGTAAGGTTTAAGGCGCTATAAAGCGATATCTCCTTCTATTTGACCGTTTATTGAAGGCATTAAGGTTTGTATTTGAACGCATTACAAACCTGATAATGCCTCTTTTTGTGTTTGAAAGTTCAACATACAGCCGGCAAAAAACGATTCCAACTCACGCTCGGCATATTGACATCCCGTGCCGGGCTGTTTGCTTGAAAGAGGAGGGAATGTACCATACCCAGCGAGCAAGCAATGCCAAGACGTAGCGCCAAAGTGACTAGCGAGGTTTTGTCTGTGGATCTCTTGAGTCAAATCGCCTTTGCGGAACCACACATCTAACAATTTCAATAATGGCTCAGATAGGTTATTGTTGTTGCGATTGTCTTTCCAATACTGAGAATCATTACGCGTATTGAGTTTATAGTGGGCCACAATATAATCGCGCACTCTATCAAATCGCTCGGTGATCGTCGCGTTGTAGTTGTCTCGCTGCTGCGAAGTAAAACTTCCTTTCTCGTATTCATCCATAAATATTTCGACACTGGTTTGCACTAAATGCAAAGCGGTCGCTTCTAAGGGTTCGATGAATCCTTGAGATAAACCTAACCCAATACAGTTATGCGCCCAATGCTGTTCAACTTGTCCAACCCGCATGGTTAAATGACGTGCTTGTGCGTCCTGTCCAAGCCCTAGATGTCGTCTTAACTCGTCTTCGGCCTCCTCACTGCTGATGTATTTTGATGAATACACGTAACCGTTTCCAGTGCGATGGGTCAGTGGAATTTGCCACGTCCAACCTGCCGATAATGCGGTTGCACGGGTTTCAACGGGGAGATCACTTAACACGTCTGTGGGAAATACCACCGCAGAATCATTGAACAAATTATCCGCAAAAGAGCGGAACGGAACCCCTAGCGTATCTTGTAACAGCATGGATTTAAACCCCGTGCAATCAATGAAAAAATCACCATATATATCATCGTGCTCTTTACAAGAAATATGATCGATATTGCCATTGGCTTCGGTCATGACCGCTTTAACATTGGCTTGAATATGAGTGACGCCGAGTTTTTGTACTGCGTGTTCGGCTAAAAACTGTCCGAGTAAACCAGAATCAAAGTGATAGCCATATTCAATATTAAATGGGAAATGGGGTGGGGTGACGGGCGCGAGTTGATAGTTAGCTAACCATCCATTAAATAGTAGTTTTTCTGGTGTGGTTTCGACATCTAGCCCCAAGCGACGGGTGAGGCAATTGAGATAAAATGCACGTTCAGAGAACGTATCCAGCTGACTGATAAAAGGATGTGAATAACTGTCAATACCAGACTCTGGCGACCAATCGACAAAGCGAATATTCGTTTTGTACGTGGCGTGACAACGAGGCATCCATTCTGATTCCGCAATGCCTAGATCTGAAAAAAAACGTTTTAGGGTTGGCGTCGAGCCCTCGCCAACCCCAATGATGCCTATCTCAGGGGATTCGACCAAGGTGACATCCACTTTATCACGCCAATGATGGGCTAAGAGACAGGCCGCCATCCAGCCAGCAGTACCACCTCCGACGATTACAAATTGTTGCTTGTCTGATGTGGCTTGCATTAGGCCGCTCCTAAAAACGCTTTGATGTAGTCATCGTGTGGCAACATCTTCGTGAGAGGTTGTTGCTTGGCTGCGAGTACTTTATCTAATGTGGCCTTGAGATCATCTAAGTTCATCGCATTGGCCGCTGGGTGGTAGTCTTGTGGGGTTAACCCTTGGCCATACATAACTTGGATCCAAGACGCATCTCGGAAAATATCATGCTGGTCGTTGAACACTTCACCAACTGAGGTAAACAGGTTAATTTTGTGTTGAAGACGGTCGGGCACCTCCAAGTTGCGCATTGCTCGCCAAAACTCGCTGTCATCACGCTCTGTGACTTTGTAATGCAAGATGATAAAGTCACGTATGGTCTCGTATTCAATCCGCCCTTCTTCATTAAAGGCTTCCACCGCGCTGTCTTGAATGCCTTGGTGTGGAAATAACTTCAATAACCGTACAACGGCTGATTGGATCAAATGGATTGACGTGGATTCTAATGGCTCTAAAAACCCTGAACTTAACCCTACAGCAATGACGTTTTTGTGCCATTGTTTGCTCGTTCGGCCAGTGTTAAAGCGCAACTGTTTGGGCTCGGCCAAAGGTTTGGTATCAAGGTTACCCATCAAGTTTGCCAGAGCCGCGTCATCGGTGGTGTGGTTTGTGCTGTATACGATCCCATTACCATTGCGATGGGTCAGGGGGATGCGCCACTGCCAGCCGTTATCATGAGCAATGGAGCGAGTATAGGGCGCGGTTTTCTCATGACGTTCAGTCGGTACTGCCAAAGCGCTGTTGGCTGGGAGCCAATGTGACCAATCTTCATAGGCTACGCCAAGGGTTTTTTGGATAAGCAACGCGCGAGAACCTGTGCAATCGACAAACAAATCCGCCTCTAATTGACGCCCATCATTCAATTGCACCCCAGTGATATAGCCCGTCGCAGAGTCTTGTGCCACGTGTTCAATGATTCCCTCATGGCGAACGACACCGGATTGCTCGGCAAGCCCACGCAAGAATCTGCCATACAATGCCGAATCAAAATGATAGGCATATGGCATGTCATAAATGGGATTCTGAGTGTTGATTTTGTTAAACGTGCCTCGCTTACAAGCGAGGTAGTTTAGATCGTAATCCCAGATACTTCCTTCTACGCCCTCGCGTTTAGCGCGTTCCCAATAATGTTGGAAGTTACAAAAGCCCAGATTGGCGCCTGGAGCACCAAATGTGTGGAGGTAACTCTCACCTTTGACTCGCCAGTTTTCAAATTGTATGGCCAGTTTCATGGTGGCATGTGTTTCGCGCAAAAACGCTTTTTCATCAAGACCTAAAAATTTGTTGAACGTTTGAATGGGAGGAATGGTCGCTTCGCCCACACCAATGATGCCAATTTCTTCGGATTCAATTAGAGCGATGTGTACTTGTTGGCCGAGCACTTTGCTCATCAATGCGGCAGTCATCCAACCCGCGGTACCACCGCCCGCAATAAGGACTTTTTTGATAGCTTGCATGAAACGCATACCTAAATATGTAATGTAAAAACTATACCGCAAAACAACAGCGGTAAAAAGAAAAAGGTCTCTCTAGCCGAGACTAAAGAGACCTTTTGTGTTGCGTTGCTCTTACAACGTTAGCGTGCTTACCAGAAAGAGTAGTTCACGTTAACCATGTAAGTTGGACCAAATTCACGACGTGTCGTAACGATGCCGTTACCGTCACGTGATACTTGGTCAGCATCATCAAGGATGTTAGTCCCTTGTAGTGATACACGTAGACCTTCTAAGCCTTCGATACCAGCATTTTCGAAGTCATAAGAGATTTGCGCATCGACTACTTGAGTGCCGTCACGAGTTGCTTCAGCAATCTTGTTCGAACCACCGCGCTCGTACGTTGTGAAACCGTCACGATCGGTCATCGCGATACGCGCTTCAAAACCTTCGTTTTCGTAGTAAGCAACGACTGACAAGATCTCATCAGATTGACCTGGGATAGAAGAACCATCGTCCAGTTCGGCGTCGATGAAAGTAGCAGTAGCAACAACACCGAAACCATCTAGTGAGCTGTCAATAATGCTTAATGGAACGTTAGCAGTAAGTTCTAAACCTGATACAGAACCTTTCAATCCGTCTTCGAAGAACGAGAACTGACCAAAATCAGGTGGAGTAACCAAAGTACCAGCAAGGTAAGTGTTACCGTTTTGCGAGTTTACAACGTCGTCAGTTAATAGACGGTCGTGGAAACCAGGAACAAAATAATCAGCGCCGTTGTTGAACTCATCGTTACGGAAGTTGATCATTGGGTTCGCAGAACGTGTGTAGTTTACGATGTCTTTATAGAAAACCGTACCAGCAATGTAACCCTCGTCATCAAAGTATTTTTCTAATGACAAGTCGAAGTTGTTTGATTCAAGTGGCTTAAGTTTCGGGTTACCCGCAACTTTTGACCAAGGTGAACCTGCACCACCTAAAACGTCTTCGTTTTCAAGAGTGATGAATTGTTCATTGATATCAAACTTAACGAAACCAGATGCGCGCATTTGGTCAATACGTGCACGAGAAATCGTCTTAGACGCTGCAAAACGTGCAAATGTATTGTCCGCTACTTCAGCGTTGATGTTGAATGAAGGTAAGAAGTGTGAGTAATCATTACCGTCTTCTACTTTACACTCATCGTCTACAAACTCAGATAAATCAACAATTGACGTTAATGGATCTGCACCTTGCGCTAATGAAGATGAAGTTGGGCCGTCGCCGTTTACGTCACACACACGGAAGTTCGCGCCGATAACACCAAGTGTACCGCTTGAAGACTGTGTTGTATCAACATATTGAGCACCGAAGTTACCAAATACTTCTAATCCGCCGATTTCAGTAGAGAAATCTGCTTGGAAGTACAATGTAGTGACTTCTTCTTCGATGATGTATGAATCACCAAAACGGTCAGGCTCTAACCATTCACCGTCGTTTTGTGTGTAGTAACCATTGTTGTATGGTGCTGCACCGTCATAAGCCACAACATAGCCTAAACCAGCCCAAGTGAGGTCTGTTAAGCCATATACAGGTACGCCTGCCGCAGAAACTGATTCAGTTGCTGGGAAGATTGTTGCAGTAGCAAAGTTACCGTTGTTGATCTTATCTTTATAACGATCAGTGTAAGCAAGACCAAATGTCACTGTTTGAACAACGTCATGGTCAAGGTTACCTTCGATTTCAACTTTGAATTGTGTCAATTCTTCAGCGATGCTGAATTTGTTGTTGAAGCCGTCCTGAGCGTACAAGTAATCTTGGTCGCCATCAATTAATGGAGTATCGAATTGAGACGCTAAGTTAGCAAGACCACCACCCCAAACTTGAGGACCAGTTAGTTGCAATGTGTTCGGATCAGCAAATGCGTCTAAATCAGTTTGACCTGTGAAGAACACACCTTCAGTAGACATTTGGAAAGTGCGTTCGCCAAGTAATGGGTCATTTGAACGAGAAAGACCGGCGTATGATTCTGCGCGCTGTTCAAACTTGTCAGCTTCAGAGTATGCGTAATCAACCGTTGCAGTCCAATCGTCGTTTAGAGCGTACTCTAACTTGATGCCGTAAGAGTCTAATTGACCGTCTTTGTTTAACGGGTCAGTACGTAATACAGGCTGAGCATTGATTTGCGTACCAGATACGTTCGCACCAGAACCAGAAAGATCAGCAGTTGCGAATGGTTCGATGAAACCACGTAATACACCTGAATCTTGATAATCAATTGATAGATAATCAACGATGATGTCTAAATCATCAGAAGGTTGGAACTGTAATACAGCAGAGATTGTGTCACGCTCTAGACGAGTTGCTTGCGCGTTCAAATCCAAACCAGAAGGCGTGATTTGACCTGCGTCATTTTCGTTGTAACCCCAAACACCATACTTACGTTGGTTGTTTGGTGATTCAGTAGACGCGATAGCAACCGCTAGGCCGATAGTATCGTCAGCAAATTTTTCTACGAAAGAAAGAGAATAGCGATGACCTTTGTCGTCAAAGTCTGGGTTATCTGCTGGCGCTTGTGACGCTTCGTAGATACCTGTAACTGTTAATGTCTCTTCTGCATTTAGTGGACGAACAGTTTGTAAATCAACCGTACCACCGATACCTTGAGTTAACAAAGTACCAGACGCTGATTTGTGAACGGTTGCACCAGTCATGATTTCAGAAGGATACAAATCGTATTCAACACCACGGTTATCACCGATAGAGATTGCCTCACGACCGTTGATTGACGTACCAACGAAATCTTCTTTAAAACCACGTACAGAAATACCAGAAGTACGACCGTTAACACGCTCACCTGCTAGGCCAGGTAGACGAGCTAGGGTTTCTGCGATGGATGAATCGGGTAATTTACCGATGTCTTCTGCAGAAATCGCGTCAACGATTGAAGATGAATCTTGTTTGACCGCTTGTGCGCGGATAAGTGAACCTCGGATACCTTTTACCGCGATTACTTCGACGTTATCGGCCTGTTGATTAGCATCTTGTGCTAAAACAGCGCCTGAAGTGAAGGCTGAAGCAACAGCCAAAGACAGCAAAGCTGGCTTAAATAGTTGTGTTTTCATGTTTTTGTCCCCGTTGTCATCACATGAATGATCTAAGTTTGCTATGTAGCAGTGTCGTAACATACGTTAACGGAATGTAAAATGCAAGCGTTCTTGTAAAATTTTCTTAATTAATTAAGTTTTATTCTAGTTGAGCTGGATATAAAAAATACCAGCATTCACTTAAAAGATTAAGTTCTTCTGGGAGCGGAGGGCGATTTACATGCTTTTTACATTTTGCTTTGTAAGTTGATTCTTACATAAAAAAATTGTTAACACGTTCAAACTGATAAGGGTCAGTTGTCGTTTGGTTTGCTGGCCAAGATTTGGGGCAGAGCCAATGGGAATTGTTTTTGCCATGACGTTTCAGAATGGTCATCTCCAGCAAAAAATTGAATGCTTACCCAATCTGGATCCGCTCCCCATTTGGTAAATTGCTCTTGCAATGCCTTATGAAAGGGGGGGTAGTATTGATCAAGTGTTTGGTCACCATAAGCAAACCACAGCCGGTGGCTACCATTTATAGGAAGGTGATTTGCCATGTAGGTAGAAAACGTATTAAACACTGTAAAATCTTGTACATCATAACCGCCGGGAAAGTGCGTGGAGAAACACAAGCAACCACCAAAGACATCGGGATACTCAGCAACCGCATACCAGCTGATTAGACCGCCCATACTGGCACCTGCCACAAAGGTATGATTGCGCTCAACTAAGGTAGCATAGTGTTTATCAATAAAGGGTTTTAACTCTTTTACGATAAAGCGAAGATAAGCATCGGATTGCACTTTGTAACTGTGTTCTTGCCGCGCATAGATTTGGCTTTGGATCGATTCTGGTAACATCGCAAATGGTTTTTGCGGCATGTATTCTACGTAGCGTAAATCATTACCGCCATTATCAATACCGACCACAATAAATGGAATCAACTCATCGGTATCAATTAGGTTTTGAGCAATTTCGTCCACGCCCCATTCTTGTTTATTCCAAGTGACCTTCGCATCAAATAACATTTGCCCATCGTGCATGTACAATACTGCAAAGCGCTGGTTTTGGGCTTTTAGGGAATGATATTGTTCAGGTAACCACACGCTGATCCGGCGGGTTGCCACAAAGTCAGAGTTGAATGCTGGATAGGTGTCAATAGTGCCAGCACTTGGAGTCATGACCGTGAGGCCATCTGTTGCTTCTTCTGGAAGTGCTGAAGACGGCTGAATGGCAGACTCCGAACACCCTGTTAACAGAATAGAGCAAACAACAGCGGCAATAATAAAAGCGGTCATGCGAGATGTCATGTCGGTCCCTTTTGTAAAATTAACCTTGCTTCAAACGGGCTTGTTCGTCTGCGATGAACTGCTCGAGTTGCTGTTCAAGCTTGTGCAAAGGCACGCTACCATTTTTGAGGACGGCCGTGTGGAAGCGCCGCACGTCAAAATCGGTTCCAAGCGTATCTTCGGCTTTCGCTCGCCACTCTTTGATGAGGATTTCACCTAGCTTATAAGCAAGGGCTTGTCCGGGCCATGAAATATATCGGTCAATTTCCGTTCTGACATTATGGGCGCTCAGAGCAGTATTTTCCAGCATGTAATCAAGCGCTTGTTGGCGCGTCCAGCCCAACATGTGCATTCCGGTATCAACCACCAGACGACAGGCTCGCCACATTTCGTAACTCAAGCGGCCGAATTCTTCATAAGGCGTTTGATAAAAACCGACTTCCACACCCAAATATTCGCTATACAAGCCCCAGCCTTCACCAAATGCTGAAATGTAGGTTGAGCGACGCACGTTGGGTAAGTCTTCCATTTCATTGGCTAAAGATATTTGTAAATGATGCCCTGGCACTGCTTCGTGTAAAGTCAGCGCTGGAAGCGCATATAATGGACGTTTATCCAACGCATAAGTATTCACCCAATAATATCCGGGTTGTTTGTCATTGCGTGGAGAGATATAGCGCCCCGTTGTGTATTTGGGAGCAATATCATCTGGTACTGGTGCCACGCCATAAGGTGTTCTTGGTAAATGTTCAAACAACTGAGGCAACAGAGCATCCATGCGTTTTGACATGACCATCGCAGCCTCAATTAACGTTTTTGAGTTAGCGGCATAAAACTGCGGGTCGCTGCGCAAAAAGGCAATAAATTCATTGATGCTTCCGGTGTAGTTCAGATCATCGAGTACCTCTTGCATTTGTGCGCGAATACGAGCCACTTCTTGTAAGCCGATCTCGTGAATGGCTTCGGCACTCATATCTAAGGTCGTATAATAACGCACTCGGTTTTGATAATAGGCAGCGCCATTTGGCCAGTCTTTTGCGGCAATACTGATTTTTGCGTTGGGTTTGTATTCTTCGACCATAAAATCGTAAAACGCCTGGAATGCAGGATTGACCGAGGTCAAAATAACTTGTCTTGCCCGAGCTTGCAGCGCCTCGTCAGCAATGCTTTGAAAAGGTGTATAAAATGCGCTTTGGGTTGGGTCGTCTTTGATGATGGTTGCAATACTTTGTTCAAACCCTTCAAGCACAACTTGAGGCTGTGTTTTGCCTAGCGCAATACCACGTCGCATGTAATCAATTTGCTGTGCCATGTAAAAAGGGATTTGCTCTAACACATCCAAATACTGTTCAAAATCAGAAGACTCAGTAAAACCAAACCGATAGCGCACATTCAGCAAGCTACTGTGAAAGCCATATTCAGAAGTGATTGGCATTAGGTGGGCATTGTAGATGTATTCATCCACATAGTTTTGCAAACGATATAACTGGATCGCTTTACTGATTTGTTGTTGTTCGGTTAGCTCAGTATCACTGAACGCATTGACCCGTTCGATGAAGGAGATGTACTGGGCGTGACGCTTGGCTTTGTATTCGGGCGTAATGTTGGGCAGAGAAGGTGCCGCTGACACGCCGCGTCCACCCGATTGCGAAGAGTGTTCATACTGCCAAATTTCTTCTAATAACGCATCAAATGTGGGTTCTATCGAGGCGGACGTCGTGCTTTTACAGCCCCCTAGATTCAGGGTCAAAAAGACAAAAAAAATGAAAAAGATGCGCATAAAATATTCCGTTGACTGCGTTAAGACTTCAGTCTAACAAAGAATACAAGCCCCTGCTATCCTTACTTTTTTGGGGTGTAAATCGGGCTAGGAAAGGTCGCTACTTTATCAGAAAGCTCTGTGATTTTGGCGGTGCCGTGCTTTTTGACAGTATCGATGCGCAGGACATTATGCATCGGGATAAAGGTCGAGGTAACGTCGGCAAATTCATCTTTGAGACGCTCATGGCTTGGATCTAAGACGAGCTCGGTATGGGTGTTCCAGACAAAATCACCCACTTCGACAAAACCATACAAAGAATCTTGGCGCAGAGTTTTTACGAACAACTCATAGCGCTGACCGTTGCTGACAAATTGGATTTTGTATAAAGGATTGTTGTTGTCCATATTCGAACTCATCGTTGTGTCTTTCATTAGGTAATATTGGGGAGCAGAAAAAAATTTCAAGCAAGGTTTCTGCATCTCAGTTAAGATATTTAGTGATGTATCATTTAAAAACAATAAGGACAGAGCATGTCGAGTAGATTAGGCCGGGTCAGTACTCTCGGGCTTGTAGGGTTGTTGGCGCTCGCTGGGTGCAGTTCAACTCAAAAAGAACCTTTAGCGCAGGTACAAATTGGTCAAGCCAGCACGGACAATATTCGAGCGCACATGGCATACTTGGCTTCCGATGAATTAACGGGACGTTTTCCAGGCACGCCAGGACACGAAGCCGCGAGTGAATACATCGCGCAGAAATTTGCTCAATATGGACTCAAACCAGCTGGGACAGATGGCTTCATGCAACGCTTGGTGCTGCGCAAAGGCAAATTAGATCAAACCTCGCCACAGCTGACCATTCGCACGGCCAATGCCGAAACTGAACTGGACTATCCAAAACAATTTATGACCAGCATCAGCATGAATGACACTCAAGTGGACCTAACTGCTGAGGCTGTTTTTGTGGGATATGGCATTGTTGCACCAGAATTCGGGATAAACGATTTTGCGAATGTGGACGTGCAAGGCAAGATCATTGTGAGCTTATCCGGTAAACCCAAAGCCATGTTGACAGATGTCGGCGCGCATTTAGCGTCGAGCTCGATGCGCCGCAAGTACGCCGAAGATGCCGGTGCCATTGGCGTGATTGTGATTTCCGATCCAGAGCATGAGGAAACCAGGCCGTATTCACGACAGCTGAACTACATTCACTCTGAACGTATGGACTGGCTCAATGCCGATGGCAATGCATCAAGTGCTTCGACACAGATCTTAGGCGGAGCGTATCTACCCATTCCAAGTGCACAAATCCTGTTTGCGAATGCGCCACAATCACTGGATTCTGTGTATGAAAAAATGGCCAATGACGAGGTAATTGATGGTTTTGCATTGAATGCGAGCGTGACGATCAAAGCGCGCTCGAGCCATGAAGATATCACTTCACCGAATGTGGTGGGTATGGTTGAAGGCAGCGATCCAATATTAAAAAATGAATATGTTTTGTATAGCGCCCACTCAGATCACTTAGGTATCGGTAAGTCTGTTAAAAAAGACAAGATCAACAATGGTGCACTAGACAACGCCATTGGCACGGCGGTGATGTTAGAGACCGCGCGTATGTTTGCGCAATTACCTCAAAAACCCAAACGTTCCATGCTGTTCGTAGCCGTAACGGCTGAAGAAAAAGGCTTGTTGGGCTCGGATTATTATGCCCAAAATCCAACGGTGCCTTTAGAGAGTATCGTGGCCAATGTGAACTTGGATATGCCATTGATCACCTTTAATTTTGCTGACGTGATAGCGTTTGGTGCCGAGCACTCCACTATGGGACAATACGTCGAACGCGCTACTGCTAATGCGAACATTGCTTTAACCCCAGATCCTTGGCCACAAATGAATCTGTTTACGCGCTCGGATCACTATAGCTTTGTCAAACAAGGGATTCCGGCGATTTTCTTGATCACTGGTATTACTTCGTTTGATGCAGATGACGACGCTGAGAATGTGTTGATGAACTTTTTGAAAACCAATTATCACACGCCACAAGATGATATGAATCAGGAGTTTCACTGGGGCGCTGCGTATAATTTTACACAGGTGAACTTTAATATAGGCCTTGAGGTCGCAAATGCCGATGACAGACCACGCTGGTATCCAGAAAGCTTCTTTGGGCAAACCTTCGGTAAAGCATATAATCAAATTGCTCAGTAATATCTGATGCTAACAAAAACCCCGTCAGCTGATTGCTAACGGGGTTTATTTTTTGGCTTAGACGCTTATTTCGTTAGGCAAAGTACTGTGCTTTGAGGCTCGTCCAAATCTCAGAAAATTGCTCGGTGGGCCGACGTTTAAACTCACTGCGAATGTAGGCGTTGATTCGGCCATCAACATAGCTGGTGAGCAAGGCGGCCAATGCGCTTTCTTCAACGCTAAACGTTTTACCATCGCGTACTTTGCGCTCGCGTAAAATTTGTTTCATTTGCGTTTCTAGGCGCTCGAAGATTTTGGCCACTCGACTGCGCAAGCGCTCGTGCTCTCCAGTCAGCGCATCACCATGCAAAATACGCGCAATACCTGGGTTCTTCTCGCTAAAGCCAAGGAATAGGTGCAACACCATTTGAATGCGGTTTGCGGTGTCTTTTTCGTCGTTGATGATTTTGTTTATACGCGAAAATAATGTGTCTTCCACAAAATCTATCAGCCCTTCATACATGCGAGCTTTGCTTGGAAAATGACGATACAATGCAGCTTCCGACACGCCTACCTCGGCAGCGAGAGCGGCCGTAGTAATACGCTTGCCCGAGTTGTTTTCAAGCATGCTGGCTAGGCACTGAAGAATGTGGGCGCGACGATTGGGCTTGCGTTTTTGCTCAGCCATGGAAGGTTCCTTTTGGTTAGTTAGTACTTACGTGTCTAGCGATTATTGTAAGAAGTTGCTCGGCGATTGCAAGCTTATCTTGTTGTGGGAGCTGTATTTTTTCATTGGCGCTAAAGACCGTAATGGCGTTTTGATTCTGATTGAAGCCAATTTTGGTATTTGAAACATCGTTGGCTGCGATGAGATTGAGTTTTTTGCGGATGAGTTTGTCTTGGGCGTAGTGCTCGATATCTTGGGTTTCTGCGGCAAAACCCACGGTAAAAGGTGGCTTAGGAAGATGCGCGACGTCAGACAAAATATCTGGATTTTTGACTAGACTTATGGTCATAGTGTCACTGTTTTTCTTGATTTTTTGGTCGGGCACGTCTGCCACGCGATAATCGGCAACTGCTGCACAACCAATAAAAATTGTAGCCTCATCGATGACATTCATTACGGCTTGGTGCATTTGAGCTGCGGATTGCACTTGTATCGTAGTCGCACCAAACGGTTCAGGAATGTTCACAGGACCTGATACCAAAGTAACTTTGGCCCCCAACTCTAACGCTTTGATTGCAAGCGCATAACCCATTTTGCCTGAACTGTGATTTGAGATGTAGCGCACTGGGTCAATCGCTTCTCGGGTCGGGCCTGCGGTTAAAACAATGTGTTGATTGGCCAGTGGAAGGGTACTTTGTGCAGTGATTTCAGGTTCAGCAGCCAGCGGCGTTGCGTTGTGTGCAAGTAACTCTGCGATCTCAATTGGTTCGAGCATACGACCATAGCCGATGTCTCCACAGGCTTGCTCACCCGCTGCTGGACCTAATATCTGAATGCCCCGTTCATGTAAAATAGACAAATTAGCTTGAGTCGCTGCCGCTGCCCACATTTGTTGATTCATCGCTGGAGCGATCGTGACTGGCGCTGTTGATGCCAAAACACACGTCATTAACAAATCATCGGCTAGACCATGGGCTAGTTTTGCCATGACATGCGCAGTAGCCGGGGCGATCAGGATCTGGTCTGCCCAACGCGCCAATTCAATATGTCCCATCCCCGCTTCGGCTGCTGGATCGAGTAAATGCTCACTTACCGGGTTGCCACTGACAGCTTGCAAAGAAAGCGGTGAAACAAATTCTCGAGCGGAGGCGGAAAGAATCACTCTTACCTGTGCGCCTTGTGCGACGAGTTTGCGCACAAGATCAGGTGCTTTGTAGGCGGCGATGCCTCCAGTAACACCTAGCAACACTTTCTGGTTTTGTAAATTACTCATGATTTTGGTTCACTTACCTGTGGCGCGTCATTTTCGCAGTTCAAAAATGGCATTATCAATACTTTCTTGGCATTTGCCAATATAAAACTCGGAAATTCATATCAATGCACAATTCAATTCAATCACAATCGGTAGCGATCGCACAGCGCAGCGATGCCGCTTTATTGGCACTGTGTTTACGACATCGTGAATCAACCCATACCGCAGAAACCATTGCTCAACAATTACTGGATCGCTTCGGCTCCCTGTACGGAGTTTTCGGTGCGACGGATACACAAGTGCAACAAATCAAAGGTATGGGGCCAGGACGAGTAGCCAAAATCCGTGCTATGCAAGAAGTACAGCAACGCATTGTCAGCCAACCTATTTATAACTCACCTGAGTTAATCAGCAGTGAAGCGGTCGAAGTATTTTTACAAAGTCGATTGCAATATGCCCAAAATGAGTGTTTTGCAGTATTGTTTTTGGATAGTCAGCATCATTTTTTGCATTACCAACAAGTCTTTCAGGGTACCATTGACCGTTCACCGGTCTATCCACGAGTCATCGTGCAACTCGCAATGGAACACAATGCAGCGGGAGTGATTTTGGCGCATAATCATCCTTCCGGTAACGTCGAACCGAGTGAGGCGGATCTGCATATCACACAGATACTCAAGGATGCGTTAGGCTTGGTCGATGTTAAGATATTGGATCACTTTGTGATAGGTGCGGGGCAAGCCGTTTCGTTTCGTGCCCGCGGATTAATCACCTGAGCATCAAGAGATTGACAAAAAGAGATAAAAAATATCGCTTAAATATTATACATTTACAGAATTGGATGCATAAAAAGTTTGCAATAAACGTGCGAATGCTGTATAAAATGCGCCCTCTTATTCACAACAACTGAATGAAACAGTTTTGTGAGATGTTATAGTTTAGTGGAGACATTGTCATGGCAAAAGTATGTCAAGTAACAGGCAAGCGCCCAGCGGTAGGTAACAACCGTTCACACGCTCGCAACGCGACTCGTCGTCGTTTTTTACCAAATTTACAAACTCACCGTTTTTGGGTTGAGTCTGAAAACCGTTTCGTTAAATTACGTCTTACTCCAAAGGGTATGCGTATTATCGATAAGAAGGGCATCGATTCAGTTTTAACTGAAATGCGTGCTCGTGGCGAGAAAGTATAAGGAATTAGATTATGCGTGATAAAATTAAATTAGTATCTACTGCTGGCACTGGTTTCTACTACACCACAGATAAGAACAAACGTAATATGCCTGGCAAAATGGAGATCAAAAAGTTTGATCCTAAAATTCGTCAGCACGTGATGTTCAAGGAAGCTAAAATCAAATAATTTGTTTGGTTTTGTCTCCACGAAAGCCCGGTTTATGCCGGGTTTTTTGCTTTCTAAATAAACGATTTTTCTGATGTATACAGTCAACCTAGCCTGTGACTACCTTTGTGTTGCGTTGTTCTATATACTCGATTTATGACAACACTACATTTAGTATAGGTGACCAAACGTGCCAGAATTACCTGAGGTTGAAGTTAGCCGACAGGGCATAGAGCCCGGATTAGTCGGACAAACCATCGAAAGTATTCAGATCCGTACGCCGAAATTGCGCTGGCCAGTACCTACTGAGATCTTGTCTACTCATGGACACGTAATCCGAAGTGTGACCCGTCGTGCCAAGTATCTGTTTATTAATACCGATGTCGGTAGTGTGATTTTGCATTTAGGTATGACAGGGTATCTCAGAGTATTTTCTCAAAACACACCACTGAAGAAACATGATCACCTTGATATTAATCTCACTAACGGTCAATGTTTGCGCTTTAATGATGCGCGTAAATTTGGTGCATGTTTATGGCAAGGGGTTGATGATGAACCTCATGTGCTTATTAGTGCGTTAGGTCCTGAGCCATTAACCGATGATTTTACCATTGATCACCTCTATACGCGTGCTCAGGGTCGAACCTGTACCGTTAAGCAATTCATCATGGACAATAAGCATGTGGTTGGTGTGGGGAATATCTATGCTAATGAAGCTCTGTTCTTAGCTAAAATAGCTCCTAAGCGGGCTGCTGGTAAAGTCAGCAAGGCACGTTATGCTACATTAACCGGATATATCAAAGAAGTCCTTGCCGCAGCGATAGCGCAAGGAGGCACGACCTTAAAAGATTTTTCTCAAGTAGATGGCAATCCGGGGTATTTTCGACTGCATTTGAATGTGTATGGCCGCAGTGGTGAACCATGTAGACGTTGTCATACCCCGATTAAATCGCAGATGATTGGGCAGCGCAATACTTTCTGGTGTCCTAGCTGCCAACGTTAATTACGGTTGAGTGATATGCAGTCGGCTTAATAATGCGGCTTTGACGACGGGATGTACGAACTGTGAAACATCACCATGATGTAAAGCCACTTCCTTAACCAAAGTCGAAGAAATAAACGAGTTCTCTTCTGCAGGGGTTAAAAAAACACTTTCTAAATTCGGGTTTAAACGTCGATTCATATTCGCTAACAGAAATTCATATTCAAAATCCGATACGGCGCGCAGACCACGAATCAAAACTGTCGCATTTTCATGTTGTGCAAAATCGGCTAACAAGCCAGTAAAGCCTTTGACTTCAACATTAGGTAAATGATGAGTGATTTCGGTGATCATTTCGACGCGCTCTTCGAGACTGAATAACGGTTTCTTCGTCGGGTTTGATGCGATTCCCACAATAATATGTTCAAACATATCGGCCCCACGCTCAATTAAATCGGCATGACCATTAGTAATGGGATCGAATGTTCCAGGATAAATAGCACGAGTTTTCATCAACAATCCTTGAAGGGAATAGTGGGTCAAAGGGCAAAGGTAGCCAACTGTGGACAAGGATGCAACTAAAAATCGGTTTAAAGATACTTAAATCTAATGATATTGCCTGAAGACGAATACGGTGAGCGTTATTCGTCAGTGTTATTCATTACCAATATGTAAATATGCCAATTGCAGAGATAAAGCCTGTGTAAAATCAGTTACCTCACCCTTGCCGAGTTGTAATGCGTCGGGGTGCTGTTCGATAAATGCGATGTAACCATTGAGCAATGCAGTCCAATCATCAGAGGAGACATGGTATCCACTGTGCAGACGCTGCTTTTTACGTAACGAGCGAGCTAATCGAGATAGATTATCTTCAGCGATGAGTTGTAATGAAGCGTTACCGACCCAGCTACATTTATCAAAATCAATTAACCACACTTTACCCTGGTCATCGAGCATTACGTTTTCGATGTTGAGATCATGATGATTAACACCTGACAAATGCATGTGAGCAATTTGTGCACCCAAGGCTTGCCAATGTTCAATAAGCACATTTTGCGTGAGTAAAAAACCATGAAAATCCTTGGCCTGCGGGATTTTTTCTAAGAGAATACTGTTGCGATAAACCCATCCAAATACCGATAATGGGAATACACCGTGACGGGTAATTAAACCGGCTATTGGCTTTGGCACTGCAACACCTTGGTGATAGAGATAATCAAGTAAGGCGATTTCACGATACACTCTAGTGCGTTCAATCTGTCCAAACCAAAATGAACGTTTGATCCATTTACCAATCATGCCGCCACGCAGATAAGCGCGCAACACCATTTCGCTCGCACCTTGACGAATGAAATATGTGATCCCACGACCCGAGTTGCTCCCTATTATTTGATTGTTATCTTTCCAGTAGTTAGCATCAAACCATACTCTCGTGGGAACTGAACGAAGTAAACGAACACTTGATGCGTCGGCATTCGGGGCAATCAATGTGTAGCGCCCATCAGAAGAAGCCGATATTTGCCATTGTTGTGAATTAAGAATATTAGGGTCGTGTTTCATCGTCGTAGAGTGCTTAGTAGGTCGACATTATCAGGCATTGTACGAAAAAATATGCTATAACGCTGTAAATTTTCCAGTATTAAATGTGTTCTATGTCACGAACTTCACCTCAATCTATTTGTATTATGCGTTTATCAGCCATTGGAGATGTGTGTCATGCAGCGGCAATGATCACTCGTATTACGCGAGCTTGGCCGGAGTGCAAGATCACATGGGTGATTGGCAAGATTGAATATCAATTAGTTCAAGGTATGCCACATGTTGAATTTATTGTGTGTGATAAAAAGCACCCACAGGCCAAAGCGCAACTAAAAAGTGCATTGCAAGGACGTGAATTTGATGTATTGCTGATGATGCAAGTGGCCCTTCGTGCCAATTGGTTATCAACAGTCATTAAAGCAAAAAAACGCATTGGCTTTGATTGGGCTCGCGCCAAAGAAGGCCACTGGTTATTCACTAATCGCCGCATCGCCGCTACACAACATACACATGTATTAGATGGCTTTATGCAGTTTGCCGATGCTATCGGGGTGCCAAGTCAACCATTGGCGTGGGATATCCCAATTCAAGCCTCTGATCGTCAATGGGCGTATGATCAAGCCCAAGCATTTGGGCCATTTGTGATTATTGCGCCTGCAGCATCAAAAGCAGAACGCAACTGGACCGCATCAGGATATGCGGAAGTTATGCAGCGCCTAATTAAAACAGGTATTACGCCGGTGTTATGTGGCGGTCCTGGACCTGTAGATGCTCAAATCTCGGCAGATATCACAGCGAGTATGTCAGCCCAAAATCAGTGGACTAATTTAGTGGGGCAAACCAGTCTGAAACAAATGCTAGCATTGATGTCTCATGCTCAATGTGTAGTTGCTCCTGATACTGGACCTGCACATATGGCCACAACCGTTGGTACCCCAGTGGTCGGCTTATATGCCCATTCAAACCCCTTACGAACTGGTCCGTACTTATCATTAGATCACACTATCAGTGTTTATGATGAAGCGATAGAGCAACAATTCAAGCGTCCTTGGCACAAACTCCCCTGGGGCACTCGAGCCAAAGGCAAAGACTTAATGCATGGGATTGATGTTGAAAAAGTCTGGATGACTATGAGTCAAATAATTGAGCAACAAAGCACATCAGTAAAAGCGTAAACAGCGTCGCTTTTTGACTATGTATGGCAACTTTTTTATAAAAAATGTGGCAGTTTTACCCATTTTTAACGTTTACCCTATATCCCTAGTCCATAGTGTTTTAAAATTAGTAAAAATGATAATAACGACAGATGGAGTATTACGATGCCAAAGAGTTTCGAGTGCCACCTACAACACCAAATCGATGAGATCACCGCTCAAGGTCTCTACAAAAAAGAACGGGTTATTACCTCACAGCAGCAAGCAGATGTGTCTGTAGGCGGGCAAGAGGTCATTAATTTTTGTGCTAATAATTACCTTGGTCTTGCGAATCATCCTGATTTAATTGCAGCAGCGAAAGCGGGTTTAGACTCGCATGGATTCGGTGTCGCTTCGGTGCGCTTTATTTGTGGCACTCAAGATATTCACAAAACATTAGAAGATAAAATTTCTGCTTTCTTAGGTATGGAAGATACGATTTTGTATCCTTCTT
>JALRKK010000022.1 GCA_023268935.1 Glaciecola sp. | reverse complement strand
GCGTTGCAACAACCGCTCTGGTGCAACAAACAAAAGATCGAGCCGCTCTTGATGCATATCTTGATAAACCTCAGCGGTGACTTCAGGTGCCTGGGCGGAGTTCACGAGCGCAGCTCTGAGACCGACTCCCTGACATTGCGCAACTTGGTCTTGCATCAAGGAGATTAAGGGAGAAACCACAACCACCAATCCTTTCAGTACAAAACCTGGAAGCTGGTAACACATGGATTTACCGCCACCCGTAGGCATTAATACAATAACATCACGGCCACTGAGCGCGGCATCTAACACTCCTTGCTGACCGGGTCGAAATTGACTGTAACCGAATTGTTGCTTGAGCACATCAACAAGTTGTGGTGTGGTGTCTAACACATGAAAACCAAGGCAATACAGAATGTCTGTAGTGTAGCAGAAGGCCAAACATCTGCCCATCAATCTGCTTGCAAATGCCTAAGATTTGGACAACAATGCGCCCTCACTCAACACAGGTCACTCTATGCTTTCGCGTTCTCATTTTACTCCTACTTCTACCGCTCAGTCCGGAGCATTATTCGCGATTGCCGCGTACTTTATGTGGGGGCTTGCCCCGATGTATTTTAAGGCCTTACTTGAAGTTCCTGCACTAGAGATCCTCATGCACCGTGTCGTCTGGTCAGCAGTGGTATTAGGTGTGTTGATTGTAGTATTTACCCAATCAGGCAAAGTTATTCAAGCATGTCGTTCTCCCAAAATTCTTGGCACCCTGGTGGTGTCAGGGCTGATCCTTGGCTTTAATTGGGGCTTGTTTATTTGGGCGGTGAACAACGACCATTTACTCGAGGCGAGTCTGGGATACTACATTAACCCGTTGTTTAATGTGTTATTTGGTTTCGTGTTCTTAGGCGAGCGTTTTCGACGTTTGCAAAAGATCGCCGTCGCGATGGCAGTGACCGGTGTGACAATACTGATGCTGACGTTCGGCGATGTCCCCTTCATCGCTTTGGCCCTAGCCGCTTCATTTAGTATCTATGGCTTGATCCGCAAACAAATCCCTGTTGATTCTATGCCCGGTTTATTCATTGAAACCGTACTGATGTTGCCTTTTGCACTGCTGTATTGGCTCATTATTGATTCATCAACAAGTAATTTTGCGGTAAATTCATTTGAATTGAACACCTTGCTGATATTAGCCGGAGTAGTGACCACCGCGCCTCTATTGTGTTTTACCGCGGCGGCACGACGGATTCGCTATTCTACTCTTGGTTTCTTTCAATATATCGGTCCGTCTTTGATGTTCGTTTTGGCGGTTTTCCTATATCAAGAGCCGTTTACCCTTGACCGAATGGTGACATTTGCTTTGGTCTGGTCTGCGCTAGGTGTGTTCGCGTATGATGCTTGGCGGGACAGCCGATCACATAAAAACTGAACTGATTGAAACTTGTTACTTTATCTGAAAATGAGATCAGTAATGGGGATTCAGTTCGTCAACTACTGTCTGATCAAGTAACTATAATGGCGTCAATTTAGCAAAGCCCAACACTAACCACTTCGTACCAAAATCATCAAAGTTAACCTGTACTCGAGCCGTTTCACCAGACCCTTCGTAGTTCAGCACAGTGCCATCACCAAACTTAGCATGACTCACACGCATGCCAAGACTAAAGCCGGTTTCCGCAAACGCTTCGTGACTGGCGTTATTGTTAAAGCGGTTATAGACCGGGGTCGAGACGTTTTGGCGCAACCGAATTTCTTCTAAAAACTCGCTTGGGATCTCACGAATAAAACGAGAAGCTGTATGGAACTTATCTTGCCCGTATAAGCGACGACTTTCAGCATGAGTAATATAGAGTTTTTGCATCGCTCGGGTAATGCCGACGTAACACAGACGACGTTCTTCCTCCAGTCGACCCGGTTCATCATTGGACATATTGGAAGGAAACATGCCTTCTTCGACCCCTGCCAAAAATACTAGCCCAAATTCCAATCCTTTCGCGGTATGGATCGTCATCAACTGAACTGCGTCTTGATCTTTTTCAGCTTGGTTGTCACCGGCTTCCAATGAGGCATGCGCCAAAAATGCCGAAAGCTCGGTCATATCTTCGGCTTCCATTGGCGGCTCAAATGTTTTACACGCCGTCACAAGTTCTTCTAAGTTTTCGACGCGTGCTTGGGCTTTTTCGCCTTTTTCCGCTTGATACATGGCAAATAAGCCGGAGGCTTTCATCGCGTGATCGGCTTTTTGTTCCAATGGTAAGGGCTCGATATGCGCAGCGATGTTCTCGACTGTCTCAATGAACATATTGAGGGAATTGGCCGCTCGTGGACTCATACCCTTTTGCTGAAGTAAATGCTTACTTGCGTCCCACATACTGACTTCATTTGTACGAGCATAATCACGTATGACACTAATAGACTTATCACCTAAGCCACGCGCAGGTGTATTGACGATGCGTTCAAACGCTGCGTCATCGGCTGTGTTATTGACTAAGCGTAGGTAACTCAAAGCATCTTTAATCTCTTGCCGTTCAAAGAACCGCAACCCGCCATAGATCCGATAAGCCAACCGCTCGTGCAATAAGGCCTCTTCTAATACACGAGATTGTGCATTGTTTCGATATAAGATGGCGCAGTCAGATAGCGCATTACCATGTTCAAACCATTCTTTGATCTTTGACACGATAAACCGCGCTTCATCCAGCTCATTAAAGCCTGCATACAAACTGATTTTTTCACCCTCTCCATCTTCGGTCCAGAGGTTTTTGCCCAAGCGACCTTGGTTATTGGCAATAACCGCATTTGCAGCATTCAAAATCGTTGCTGTTGAACGGTAATTTTGCTCAAGTCGAATGGTCGTGGCCTGATAGTGCTCCAAGAACTTATTAATGTTATTCACATTGGCACCGCGCCAGCCATAAATAGACTGATCGTCATCACCAACAATCATAGTGTGATTTTGCTCAGATTTGAGTAGGCGTAACCAAGCGTATTGAATATTGTTGGTGTCTTGAAATTCGTCCACCAAGATCGCTTGAAAACGACGCTGATAATGCTCAAGTAAAGTGTGGTTATCGCGCAATAATTCGAACGCCCGTAATAACAACTCACCGAAGTCGACCAGGCCAGAACGCTCACACGTATCTTGATAAGCTTGATAGATATTCTTAAGAGTTTGTTGATTGGGGTCGCCAAAAGTTTCGACATCCTTAGCGCGCAAGCCCTCGTCTTTATTTCCATTAATAAACCACTGCGCCGATTTGGCTGGCCAAAGTTTTTCATCGAGGTTTAACGCTTTGATAGTGCGTTTAACCAAACGCAATTGATCGTCTGAATCCAACACCGTAAAGCCATCGGGTAATTTTGCTTCACTGGCATGCTTGCGCAACAAGCGGTGGGCAATACCGTGAAATGTGCCCATCCACATATTGGGTAATGGCTGACCTTGCAACGCTTCGATGCGACCTCGCATTTCACGAGCCGCTTTATTGGTAAACGTGACGGCTAAGACGGACAATGGAGAAACGCCAACGACATTCATTAACCAGGCGATACGATGCACCAACACTCGGGTTTTACCCGAACCCGCGCCTGCTAATACCAGTTGATTGTGCTCAGGCGCGGCGACCGCCTCACGCTGATGATCATTAAGGCCATCTAAGAGTTCAGATACATCCATCGTTTATACCAATTGCAGTAGTTCGTTTAGATTGTCGAGTTGCACACATGGCAGAGCTCGAAAAGGTTCTTTACGCAAACGCATAGAACGGTTTGCAGCGTACCAGGCCGTTGCCATGCCAACTTTGTGGGCGCCCCACACATCGTTGTATGCATTGTCCCCAACGTGAAGGATGTGCTTAGCTGGAAGGTCTAAAATATCCATTGCTGCATTAAACATATCGGGATGAGGTTTGGAGCGATATTCTGTATTTGCATGATAAATATGTGAAAAATACTGACTAATGCCAATTACTTCACAGTCGACGTTACCATTTGTAATGGCAACCAATGGGATACGTTGAGCCAAGCTCTCTAATACGGCATGTACAGAGTCATCTATCGTAAAATCACTGCGTACTGTGTAAAACTGTTCAAAACAAGCCTGCACGGCTGTGTTTAACTCTTCGCCCTGATAGCCTGCACTTGCTAACCCCAAGCGCAAAGAAGCTAAACGCAGCTTACCCATGTCGTGTTTGAGCTCTGGGTGCTGTTGTAGTGCTTCTGCCTTAAAGCTAAACCAATGCATTGAGTTGATGTGTTTGGCCAAAGGATATGATGAAGCAATAAATTGCATTAGACTTTGCTCAGCCCGCATAATAATCGGCCAATTGTCATAGAACGTATCGTCCAAGTCGAACGTCATAGCCTTGGGCGTTGCAAATGGTCTAAAGCATTTCATTAATTCACATCTTATGTTCTGACTTTGAGTAAAACCTGCTCAAGTAACTGTTTTAAGGGCAACAAAAACAATGTATCCATATCTGGATGAAAGTGCGATGCATCCTCTGATCCAAGCGCGAGCAAGCCAAGCTTTTCTTTTGTTCCTAATAAAATCAGAGCACAAGAACCAACTTGTTTATCATTAAAAATCTGCCGCACTTCATCTTTCGCTATGCGGCCAAAAAAGAAATCGCTTTTTTTGAAGCGCTTTTCAATCAGCTTATGATGTTGAAAATCAGCCAAATCAGGCCGTGTCACAAATACTTGCAAAGTAAAATTAGTAAATGCCAATTCACCACTAAACGATGCTGACAGTGCCTCTTCCACCTCATTTATACTCTTACAAACGTATAAAGATTGCATCAGACTGGCAAAAATCTGAAATAACTGCTCGTTGTGGTCGGCATGACTGATTAATTGTGCTAACTCTTGTCGTTGTTGATGTAACTGTTGTCGTAGTTGGTCAGTTTGTAATTCCACCAATGACACAGTACCCGGGTGCAAGTTTGGTAATTTTAGTTCAGGCAATACTTCTGGGTTTTCGACAAAAAAATCCGGATTATCAATCAAATACTCCGCGACTTGTTCAGGCGTCAATACATGTTGACTCATAGTTGTATGCTTCCTTCGAAAACGATTTCCGCGGGTCCTGTCATTTTGACTGGCTGATCGGCTTTAGGCCATTTGATAAGAAGATCTCCTCCTGGCAAGCTGACTTTGACCTCACGATCGAGTTTGTCTTGCAAATGTCCCACAACCATCGCGGCACATGCGCCTGTACCACAAGCTAAGGTCTCGCCTACCCCCCGCTCAAATACTCGCAGTTTGATGTGCTTGCGAGAAATAACCTGCATAAAACCAACATTGACACGAGCAGGAAAACGCTCATGCGACTCTAAACGCTTGCCGACACCAAGCACATCATATTCATCCACGTCATCGACCATGATCACGCAATGTGGATTCCCCATTGAGACCGCACCGACAAAGAAGGTTTGCTCATTATCACGAACAATGTAGGTTTTTTCTTGTTTTTGCGCCTGCAACGGAATGGCCTCAGGCTTGAAATTAGGCATGCCCATATTGACTGTGACCTGCCCATCGCGCTCGAGATACAACACAATATTGCCGGATTTGGTGCTCACCGCAATGCGATTTTTATTGATCAGTCCCTTGGCTTTGACAAATCGGGCAAAACAACGCGCGCCATTGCCGCATTGCTCGACTTCACTGCCATCAGCATTAAATATGCGATAATGAAAATCTTGTTCCGGATCATAAGGCGGTTCAACTAACAACAGCTGGTCAAAGCCAATACCAAAATTACGGTCGGCAAGCTGTTTGATTTTTTCCGGTGACAAATACACATTTTGTGTGACGCTATCGATGACCATAAAGTCATTGCCACATCCGTGCATTTTGACAAATTCAACCGTGTTCTTATTATTTCTATGGTGATTATGTTTATTCAACGATGCTTTCCAATGCCCATAAATCTTCTATGACTTCACGCTTGCGAACTACGTGAACGCTATCGCCATCTACTAAAATTTCAGCCGCTCTAGCCCGTGTATTGTAATTCGACGCCATGACAAAGCCATATGCTCCAGCACTTTTTACAGCCAATACATCACCGGAAGCAATTTTGAGTGAACGGTCTTTCCCTAGAAAATCCCCAGTTTCGCAAACCGGACCCACTACGTCAAAATCATGCGTTGGCGTCGGATCATCTTCGCCTCTTGGCGTGACCGGGACAATATCCTGCCAGGCGCTGTATAGTGCAGGACGCAATAAGTCATTCATTGCAGCATCAATAATAGCAAAATGCTTATCTTCGTTTTGTTTGAGGTATTCAACTGTGGTTAATAGTACACCTGCATTAGCTGCAATCGCTCGACCTGGCTCCATAATCAATTGCAAATCTTCTCGACCTTGCATACGGTCTGCTATTGCAAACGCATAATCATTGGGATGCGGCGGTAACTCGTCTTTGTAAGTGACACCAAGGCCACCACCCACATCTAGGTGTTTGATATGAATGCCTTTTTCAGCAAGCTTATCAATTAAACCAAGCAAGCGGTCTAGCGCATCAACAAAAGGCGCCGTTTCGGTCAACTGTGAACCGATATGACAATCCATTCCTTTGATTGTAAGGTGTGCTAGCGACGCCGCATACTCGTAAGTGGCAATGGCTTCTTGATGTGGTATACCAAACTTATTGGCTTTTAAACCGGTCGAGATATATGGATGTGTTTTGGCATCCACATCGGGATTAATCCGCAGTGAAATTGGCGCTTTGACGCCCATCTCTCCAGCTACTTCATTAATGCGATCCAACTCGGCAAACGACTCGACATTAAAACACAAAATCTGTTGTTCCAGTGCAAAGCGGATTTCATCATGCGTTTTGGCCACGCCAGAAAAGACCACTTTGTGCGGATCACCACCTGCAGTAATCACACGTCCCAATTCACCACCAGACACGATATCAAATCCAGCGCCCAGTTTGGCGAGCACACTTAGCACACCGATATTAGAGTTCGCTTTCACTGCAAAACAAATCAGATGCGGATGATCACCCAAAGCTCTGTCAAAGGCGAGCCAGTGACGCTCTAACGTCTTACGTGAATAGACATACGTCGGTGTGCCATGTTGTTTTGCTATCTCAGCTAAAGAAACATCTTCAGCGAATAAAGTTTGGTTTTGATAAGAAAAATAATCCATTTCAACGCTCTTGCATGGAGGGAGTGCTCATCGATGGTACTTGTTGATTGGGTTTAGCCGGTTCAGGCGGTAAACGCAGAGGCCCTTTTTGCCCACACGCACTTAAGCCGAAACACAGACAGAGAAAACACAAAAAACCAATCAGTTGGCGACGCATAACATTTCACACAGATTCATGATGCGCTTATGATCAGCAACCCGCTTACAAATTGCAAGCAAAAACAGGTCTTCTGAGTGAGATTTTACGCTAATAGATTAATTCACGTGCTCGTTTTAATACGTCTGCGGGAAAGGTCACTTGTTTCCATAAGGCCTGACACAATGTTTGTGTGTCATTATAATCTTGAGCCAATAACCAATTCACCAAAACCTCTGGTGTTTTAGGATAAGCAATGATTGGATTATCTTTGAGTGATAACCAATCTTCAATCGTCTCTGAACTCAAAATGGCCATGTCTTCGCATAATCCAAGGGCCTTTAACGTAACGATGTTAGATGACTGCTCAAATTGCCCGTCAAGTGGTTTTAACAACAGCTTTTTACCTAGGCGTAGACTTTCCGATGACAACTCAAAGCCCCCATTACCGATGACTCCAGCGGAGTGTTGTAATGCGTATTTGAAGTTAGGTTTGGATAGGGGTTCCAAGGATACATTTGCCTGCTTTGAAGCCTCTTTGATATCCGGATGAAACACTACAAAATTCTGCTCGGAAAGTGGCTGCAACACATCAATCACCTCGGCTAGATCTTCAAATGGCAAATAGACAACAACTGATTCTCGATTCGGTCGTATGATGGGCTCTTCATGAATAAATGGAGGAATAATGGGGGAACCAAAATGATACCAATGTACCCCTAGACTGATATCACAAGGGGCAAAATATTTCATGATAAGTTGGTCAATAAAGCCTTTTCCTGATTGCGGAACAGGATATTGGAAGGCAGCTTGGTGCGAGATACTGATGGATGTAATGCCCTGTCTCTTTGCTGTCCATGCGGTAATGGGTTCAAAATCATTGAGCACCAAATCATACTGGCTCAAATCTAATTGTTTTATATCTCGATAAGCTTGAATCGGGCTATTTTGACTGACTGTTTTCCACGGATCCACGCGTCCTTTGTGCGTAAAAAATGTCAGCCCTCGGAAAGTGCGATACCTTCCGAAGACTTCCATATCAAAATAAGCATCTGCGTCTCGTCCTGAGAAATAAAAGTCCACTTTGACATCGTCCCTGAGCGCAAACGCCTGTGCCATAATTCGAGCGCGAGCAATATGGCCATTCCCTGTCCCTTGCACTCCATAACATATTTTCATTATTGATTTAGATTCCATTCAAACTCATTATCCCAATGAGTGTTCCTAAACTTGCACCAAGTATGATATCGGTCGGGTAATGCACCCCCAACAAGATTCGACTCATACCAATACCACACGCCCACAAATACGCTATTGGCATGACCACGGGATAAAAGTAGCTCAACATATATGCCATCAAAAACGCTGCCGCAGTATGTCCACTTGGCAAACTGAATTTATCCGATGGCGTAATGTGCGACTTAAAATTTTGCAATAAGTCTGCAGGCCGTGCCCGTTTGAACATTTTTTTCAGCATTAGGTAGACGGGGATCTCTAATGCATAAGCCATTAACGCAGTATACAAAAATGTTTTACCGTGTTGCGGCTCAAACAACCACAAAGCTATACCGATGAGCAGATATAAGTGCCCATCACCCGTTCTGGATAAATAGATGATCCGACGACATTGTTTGTGTTGCGTATAGCGATAAATCCAAACCATAATTTGGGTGTCTATCGCTGTAATCGCCGCTAGTTTCATCCAATCCACCAATTCGTATTGATGGATTTAACCTTACTTAACTTTTGTGACTAATCGGTGACACTTTGTTTAAACTAGTGTGACGGTTATTTGGATTCAGGTGCAAATAATGTATTTAGATAGGCAGCAATACGAACGCCACCCATCGACAAACGACGTTTGATCGTGGGTGAATGGTCGTAGAGATATTGCCATGATAATTGACATTGCTCCATGTCAGCACAACGACGATACTCACCTGTTTGCGGATAGGTTGCATCGCGTAACGCTTGGCTTTCATTGATATAGACTAAGGGATCTGATGTAGACCAAGCCTGTATTTGTTGCTCTGTGATTTTGGGGCTCAGCCACTGATACCATTCGGTATACGAAAGCTGTTTGCGATCAATCAAACCACTATCCCACACTCGGTGAAGGTTGGACATTTCCCAAAAAAACTCAAGCTTCACATCATTGCCACCGCGGTCAGTACCGTTGCCAACATGCAATGGTTGATGCAAATCACCAATAATATGGACGATAAAATGCACTGCACGGCGGCGCAACTCAACTGATTGCGTTGTGTCTGTCGCAATCTTACTAAACTTCATAAGTGCCGTATAAGCATCGCCCTGCTTTGGCGCATGATGTTCATCGTGATAGGTTGCACCATCCGGAACAGTGACATAATGATATGGACCGGCTTCTTTTTGCCAAAATGGAGCTGGATTAGAGCGATTCTCATCCGCATAAGTAGATATTTCAGCGAGCGACTCATGCGGGAATAAAACCTCTAACGCCTCTTGTGCATCTTTGGAGAGGTAATCTTGTGCAATCGCACCTGTTAC
>JALRKK010000056.1 GCA_023268935.1 Glaciecola sp. | reverse complement strand
TCACGTTGGCTTGGGTCCCCATGCTGCCGACAATGATATTTGCCGCTACCACCAAATCTTGATGACTTTCACCAGCTTGTAACACTTTGTCTTTAAGCGTTTTGGCCTCAAAGTGTAAACGCTCTATGTATTGCTCGGCATAGGTCACGGCATCGCTCGACATATCACCGGTCATGATCCGAGGGTCGATGTGGCGGCCAGGTGCACGCATGTCATCGGCATCATTACCAAAGGCGAGTGCTTTTTGCGCCGATTTTTGCAAAATAGATTCTAGGCGTTTGGCTTCTTCTTCCGGATCATCCAGTGCGGGAGAATAACCATAATATATTGCCCAGTCATCATAGGGTCCTGGCGCATAATCATAATAATCCCCTTGTTCAACACCCACTGGTGCTAGGTTAATTGGGGCATAATCCATGACCGAGCCAGTAATGGCACCTTGTGTAATTTCAGGGTTATGAACATCTTTTGGTGAATATAACTGTGAGGCCATCATGTTATGGTTGAGACCAAGAGTATGACCGACTTCATGCAACGTTAGATGCAATAAACCCTGACGCAGGATTTCATTATTGTCTAAATCATAGATGTCCGTTGTACCTTGGCCACCGATCATTTGACCTAATGCCATCCCCATATTGATTTCATGGCCTTTTGAGCAATGTAACGTCTCTTCTGCCCAAGCATCCATTAACGAGTTGTGATCATGTCCATCGTGTGCGTCACTGTCACTAAACATCGTGCCTTGCGTGAACATACCTTCATATAACCAACGATTGGTCATAAATACGTATTCAAGCATGATGTCTGCAGCAATGATTTCACCTGTTTGAGGGTTTGCCAAACTTGGACCATAGCCACCAAACGGAGGTCGAGGGGAGCTCGTCCAGCGTAAGACGTTATAACGAACATCTTCGGCAGACCAATCTGCATCGTCGGGCTGAATCTTGACTTCTAACGCGTTACTAATTCCGGCCTTTTCAAACGCAGAGTTCCACGCTAATACACCTTCTTTGATGGTTTCACGCCACTCGACAGGAGTGGTGTTTTCAATCCACCAGGTTATGGGTTTAACAGGATCAGATACCGCGGCGGTTGGATCTTTTTTCTCAAGATGCCAGCGCGTGATGTAATCGCGATAGGGCGTAGTGTCTGGGGTGGTCTGGTCATCCTTGTACGTACCGAAATAGCCGACACGCGCATCATCTACACGCGGTTCAAAATTGTTGTCTGGTAACTTTACAAAGGCGTGTTGTAAGCTAATAGTGGTAAAACGCGGATCGGCATTACCGCCCGTGCCCCAGTTGCGCGGAGTTGGGTTTTCAAATACATAATCCACGGTAACGTGCGTATTTTCTGGGAAATTATTAATGCTGTTTAGGCGAGTTTTATTCTTTGAAAGCTTGCCGAGTTTGAAGCGTTCTTTTTCCACCTTAGGGTTGCGACTTGGGTAGGGTTGAATGCGATGTACGTTTTGATTTAATAAGATATCATCTAAATTGACTAGGATTTTACCTTCTTCATCAAATTCAACCTTAGTGGTCACCAAAATCGCATCTGATGTATTGGCGTGAGACGCCTTGCTAAGAGCATTTTCTGGATCGAAATAGAAAAAATCATTCACCGCCACGACGTCAAGACGATCAAAATACTGACGAAATTCAACTAAGCGCTCGGTGCGATATGCTCCAACAAAATGACGTACGTCCACCACACCATTGACGGTTTTGGCAAAGTATAGAATTGGGGTATTAAGCTGGTCTTTGCTTAAACTCAGTTTTGCAGAGCCAGTTTTAGGGTCTCGATAAATTTCTAAATAACCAGGGAGATGGTCAAGATCTTTGACTTTGTCTGCAAAGGTTTCTTTTTTTTCTTCTTTCTCTGCGTCATCCTCCTCGTCTTCTTCTTCGTTTTTTTCGGCTTGTTCACCTGCTTCCTGAGCTTTGGAGCTTTCGGCTTTCGGTGGTTTCGGAGCATCTTCAGCGAGTAACTCGGTGGCTAAAATTTGGGGGGATAGCGACAGGGCTAGGGCAACCGCAATGGCGGTTAAACTCATATTCTTCATGTACATTCTCCATTTTTGCTGCAAATATACTAATGAGTCAATCCACAAATGCCTACCCCTACGACTAACTAATCATTGCTTAGTTTGTAACAAAGCTTTACAAATACTGTAAAGGAGATGTTATGCAACTGATTATCTTAACCATTTTGGCGCTTCTAGCGTTTGCTGGAAATTCGTTACTGTGCCGAATAGCTTTGTATGAAACGAATATCGATCCAGTATCGTTTACCACAATCCGCTTGGTTTCTGGCGCGTTGTGTCTGCTATTTATTGTATACTTGGTTAAGCGGCAGAGCTTAATTTATTCGCAAAAAAGCTGGCGTTCGGCTTTGTGGTTATTTGTCTATGCGATTTGTTTTTCGCTCTCTTACATAGGTCTATCAGCGGGCACTGGGGCGTTGATTTTGTTTGCGACGGTGCAACTCACCATGTTGAGTATGAGTTGGTGGAAAGGTGACCGCTTCTCAAAACCGCAATGGCTCGGCTTTGTTATGGCCTGGTTGGGCTTGGTTTATTTGTTTTTACCTGGGGTAACGGCTCCGCCCCTGACCAGTGCAATGTTGATGATAGGTTCAGGCATAGCGTGGGCCTTGTATACCTTACGCGGGCAACAAGGGGGTGATCCAACGCAAACGACGGCTCTAAATTTTATTTACAGTATTCCATTTGCGCTGGTATTAAGTATAGCTGGCTTGAGTAATGCAAACTTAGATGCGTTTGGAGTGATCTATGCGGTATTATCAGGTGCGATCACATCAGGTGTAGGCTATGCAATTTGGTATGCAGTGTTGCCGAGCATGAAAGCCAGCACAGCGGCCAGTTTACAACTCAGTGTCCCGGTCATTGCGGCCATTGCTGGAGTTGTGTTATTGGATGAAATACTGACATTGCGTTTGAGCATTGCTAGCATCTCAATTCTGGGTGGAGTAGGTATCGTCTTGTACTTTCGCCAAAAGAAAACGGTGTAAAATCAGCATAGTAACCAAGAGTCCCTGGCGGGCCATACGCGTTATCATTCCAAGTAAACATGCTTGTAGCTAAAGCTTGGACAAAGTGACAAATTACCTATTTATGCGTTGACTTTAGTTATCTTCTGTAGCAAAGCGCCCCAAAATATACTCAATACTCGGATCCACAATAAAGCGGTCTTGCATCGCTTCACGTCCAAGTAACATCAAATACGTCATGTTCGAGCGGTCGGTTAGAGTCAATTGGATGTCCCAAGTGGTGTCATTCATCGTTATCGGGGTCGTTATCACAAACCGTCTTTCGCGGGTTGCCGTTGAGCTTTTGACGATTTTGCGAGATACCACCGGAGCTTCACGGCGCACGACTCGTTTGACATCGTGATAGTCAGGGTGGATATCAAAGCTGACCCAAGGTACGCCGTCTTTTTCAAATTCTTCGACATTATCGACATGCAAAGATGAAGTGGCTGCGCCAGTATCAACGCGAATATGCAAGCCTTTGATGGCTAATTTGGGCAAATTACACTGTTCAATTGCCCCAATGGTGGTTTTGTTCATCGTGTTACCGTATCCAAATTATCTTGCAGCAGTTCAACGTGTTCCGCCACAGTATCGGGTTTATGAAAATACGCAATGTGATAGACCGCCTCCCCTTCTTGAGTAAGTGGGATATTTTGTTTGCCAATCACTACACCCTCCGAGGGAGAGAGGATTTTGTCTAATACATCGCCATAAGGGTTAGCGATAGTGCCTAGCACTTCACCTTTACTGACGTGATCGCCAAGTTGAGCATGATGATTGATTAAGCCGCTTTCATTTGCGCGCACCCAGCCACTTTGCCGAGCGATGAAGGGGGCAATTGGGTGCCCCTTGCGCTTGACCTTATTGAGCATGCCGATTTGACGCATCACATTGATGATCCCTTTAACACCAGCTCGAATCGAAAATTCATCGTAACGCAAGGCTTCACCCGCTTCATACAACAACACTTTGGCACCAAGCTCGCTAGCGGTTTCGCGCATGGATCCATCCCGTAAATCAGCGTTCAAAATGACCGGCATACCAAAAGCCTTTGCCATCTCCAACGTGTCAGCATCATCACAGTTAGCTCGTATTTGAGGTAAATTCGAGCGATGAATCGCTCCGGTGTGCAAATCAATGCCAATATCACATTTTTTGATAATTTCTTCGACGAAAAGATGTGCGATGCGACCACCAAGTGAACCTTTGCGACTGCCCGGAAAACAGCGATTCAGATCGCGCCGGTCAGGCAAATAACGACTTTGATTAAGAACGCCATAGACATTAACCATAGGGACCGTAATCAAGGTACCTTTTAGGTTCTTAATTGAGCGACTTTTTTGCAGACGATTGATGATTTCAATCCCGTTTAACTCATCTCCGTGGATAGCAGCACTCACGAACATAATCGGCCCAGCGCGCTTTCCACGTCGTACTTCAATCGGAATGTGCATGCTAGTGTCTGTGTATAGAGGGGGCATTTCCAATCCCAAACGAACCGTTTCCCCAGCGTTAATGGTCTGTCCCGCAATCGTTAAAGGGGCGATTTTCACTAGCCTTTGCCTCGAGTCTTGGTGGCGTTGGGTTTGGCAGATTTGGCAATAAAATCAATGATCATACCGGCCACGTCTTTGCCGGTCGCTTTTTCAATGCCTTCTAAGCCTGGAGATGAATTCACCTCCATTACCACAGGGCCGTGATTCGAGCGCAAAATATCCACTCCAGCCATGTTTAAGCCCATTGTCTTGGCCGCATCCACAGCGGTTTTGCGTTCCGCAGGAGACAAGCGTACCAAGCTTGCTGTCCCTCCGCGATGCAGATTAGAGCGAAACTCCCCTGGAGGTGCTTGGCGTTTCATCGCGGCTATCACTTTGCCGCCCACTACCAAGCAGCGAATATCCGCACCACCGGCTTCTTTAATGTATTCTTGTACCAGAATGTTCGCGTTGAGCCCCATAAACGCTTCGATGATGGCAGTTGCCGCTTTATTGGTATCAGCGAGTACCACGCCAATGCCTTGTGTGCCCTCGAGTAATTTGATGACCACTGGTGCGCCACCGACATTTTTGATCAAATCATCAATGCGGTCTGGATGGTTGGCAAACCCCGTGCGCGGCATACCAATGCCTTTGCGAGATAATAATTGTAACGAGCGCAACTTGTCGCGAGAACGACTGATCGCAACCGACTCATTAATGGAATAAGTGCCCATCATTTCGAATTGTCTCACGACTGAAGTGCCATAAAACGTGACCGACGCACCAATGCGAGGGATGATCGCATCATAGTGAGGCAAGGCTCGACCTTTGTAGCGCACAGATGGTTTTGCGCTGGTAATGTCCATGTAGCAATGCATGGTATCAATGATATCAATATCATGCCCTTTTAGCTCAGCGGCTTCACGTAGGCGTCGCGTGGAATAAAGGTTGGGATTGCGCGATAAAATACCAATTCGCATTCTCTGTCCTTGTTAAAGTGATGAAATATTTTGGGTGAATAATAATTCAGGAATGCCAATTCACCTAGTAAAAGTGTTCAATGATTTCTTTAATTAATATCAGGCTGATATGTTGGCAATTTGGTTTTTGTGTAGGATTTCACAATTCTGTGATGACAACGTCTGTAAATGTCCTTATAATGCGTCCCGCACTTACGTGCTGAACCTCTCAATGGCCCGATAGCTCAGTTGGTTAGAGCATCCGACTCATAATCGGCAGGTCCCCCGTTCAAGTCGGGGTCGGGCCACCATTTCTTCTTCTGTTTTCAATATTGTTTTAATTTATCAGTTCGTGAAATACACTCGAAACATATGTCTGTAGAATACTTATTGTAACATCGGCACATCTTATTTACTTAGTTCAGTCCAAATTATGAGATAGTCGTTATTCGAGCTTATGCCACCATATCATAAGTTAGAGAAGTCTGAATTAATTGATGGGCTACCTGTCAAATACCGACTAGTAGATTAAGATTAGAGTATTTTTATACTAATGTAACATGTTGTTCTTCTGTATAAGATTTGTAAAAAAAATTGACTTAACCCCTAAACGGTGGTAAAACGTTTTCCTAGGTAATCGTTTTCCCTCGTGTTACCGAAATCTATCTAGGAACTATTATTATGAAAAATACATTTAAACTAAGTTTAGTGAGTGCGGCTGTTGCAACCTCAATGGGTTTGTCAATGAGCGTACAAGCTGAAGATGCATCAACTAAAGAAAAAGAAGGCTTTGAACAAATTGTTATTACCGGTTCTGCCGCTGGTCGTTCACAAATTGAGTCTGCCGTCGCCGTCACTAGTATCGACGATGAAGTTATTCGCAATTTTAAGCCGAATTCCGAAGTTGAATTATTTCGTCTAATTCCAGGTATTCAAACTGATGGTAATAATGGCCCAGGTGGTAATGCCAATATTGCTGTACGTGGCCTTCCAGTTGCAACTGGTGGTTCTCCGTTCGTACAAATTCAAGAAGACGG
>JALRKK010000023.1 GCA_023268935.1 Glaciecola sp. | reverse complement strand
ATCATTGGCAAGAGTATGGTTTGACCGAATTTTACGCCAAATTACACGATGCCAACGCATTGGAGCAATTCTAATGGCAGTTGTATTGGTTAGATGGCATCAGGAAAACGGTTTTGCCCACTGTATGGACGTATTTGAATTTGTCGCGGCAGCTGGCAATGTTGGGCATGAAGTGATACTGGTGATTTCAGGTGAAGCACTGCAATATCTATCCGTGGATTATGTGGATGATGTCTCCGGCAAATCCACCCGTAAAATACTCAGTAGCTTACCCTTATACGACGTTGAAAACATTTATCTTAGCGAGTCTGTGCTAGACACGCCTCAATGGATAAAAGTAGGTGTTCCAGAAGATTTAAAATTTGATTATGTGGTGAAGTTTTGATGGGTTATCAGTGTGATGGCCAGTATATTGCTACCGATGAGCACGGGTACCTGCTCAATCACACTCAATGGAGTGAAACATTAGCTGAAGCCATCGCGCAGGCTGAGAACATTGAACTCACTGATGCACATTGGCAGATCATTCGCTTTGTGCGAGCGTTTTATGCGCAATACGATACCAGCCCAGCCATTAGAGCGTTAGTCAAAGCCCTGGCTAATGAGTTTGGTCCAGAAGTTGGGAACAGTAGACACTTACAACGACTGCTGCCTAAGGGTCCAGCCAAATTGGCAAGCAAACTGGCAGGTTTACCTAAACCCGCCAAGTGTCTGTAAACAATTAAACCTTTGCAGTAATGCGTTCTTGTCCATTCATATAAGGGCGTAATACTTCAGGTATAACCACACTACCATCAGCTTCCTGGTAGTTTTCAAGCACTGCTACAAGTGTTCTGCCTACCGCCAAGCCTGAACCATTAAGAGTATGCACCAATTCTGGCTTTTTAGCGCCTTTCGCTCTAAAGCGAGCCTGCATGCGTCGCGCTTGAAAATCCAGCATATTTGAACAAGAAGATATCTCGCGATAAGTATCTTGCGCCGGTAACCAAACTTCCAGATCATAAGTTTTGCTAGAGCCAAAGCCCATATCACCAGTACACAAAAGTACTTTGCGATATGGAAGCTGTAACGCCTGTAAAATACCTTCCGCATGACCGGTAAGTTCTTCAAGTGCCGCAAAAGAGTCTTCCGGTTTGACAATTTGCACCATTTCAACTTTATCGAATTGGTGTTGGCGAATAAGACCTTTAGTATCGCGACCATAGCTTCCTGCTTCACTGCGGAAACATGGGGTGTGGGCGGTCATTTTGATCGGCAAATCTGCCTCATCAATGATGGTGTCACGCACGATATTGGTCAGTGGTACTTCCGCTGTTGGAATGAGACATAAGCCCTGTCCCTCTTCGGTAGCAGGCTTGGTATGAAACAAGTCTTCACCAAACTTGGGTAATTGACCAGTACCGTATAAACTGTCGTGATTAACCAGATACGGCACATACATCTCTGCATAGCCATTAATTTGGGTGTGCTGATCCAACATAAATTGGGTCAATGCGCGATGCAGTTTTGCCACATCGCCTTTCATTACAACAAAGCGAGAGCCAGTCAGCTTTACTGAACTACCAAAATCCAAACCATGATCTAACGCTTCGCTGATTGCGACGTGATCCTTAACTTTAAAGTCAAAATGCTTTGGCTCACCAAAAAGAGACACTTCAACGTTATCCGCTTCATCTTTACCTTCGGGAACACTTTCATGAGGCAAGTTTGGAATCCCGGCTACGATCGCATCAATTTGCGCTAGAACGGTTTCAAGCTCAGCTTTGGCAGCATCCAAATCATCGCCAAGTTGTCCAACTTGTGCTAACAATGGGGCAATATCTTCACCTGCCGCTTTCGCTTTACCGATACTCTTAGAACGCACATTCCGCTCATTTTGCAATTCTTGGGTTTTGACTTGTAATGCTTTACGTGTTTCCTCGAGAGACGCAAAGGTCACTGTATCAAATTCAAATCCACGTTGAGCCAATCGCTTGGCCGTATTGTCTAAGTCATCGCGCAATAATCTTGCATCTAGCATGTCGTGCTTATCCTTTCATAATGTGAAGCGCTAACCAGGTCATACTGAAACAACAGACGAGGTTAAGTACAATGTTAAGTATGGCTTTGCCGTACTGCTCAAGTTGCAGTAATGCAACGGTGTCTAATGAAAACGTTGAAAATGTGGTTAGAGCGCCGAGCACGCCAACCATCATAAAGCCTTTGATAAAAGTATCGGAATTATCCGGAAGTTGTTGGGCATAAGCAAGTGCTATTCCCAATAAAAATGAGCCAATAACGTTAACCGTTAACGTCCCAAAGGGAAAATCTTTACCTAACCCAGCCATGACTTGATTGCTGATCACAAATCGCAACAAGGCGCCTAGTGCTCCCCCTAAAGCCACCCATATGTATATCATGACGATTTCACCTGTGTTTCTAAATGCTTAAGATATGCTATTTTTTCTAATAGTTTTTTTTCTAATCCGCGATCATTCGGTTGATAAAAATCACCTTGCACCCCGTCAGGCAAATACATCTGCCCTGGCGAGTAAGCATTCGGCTCATTATGCGCATAGCGATATTCCACACCGTGACCTTGTCGCTTTGCAAGTGCGGTTGGAGCATTGCGTAGATGTAAAGGTACTGGATCGTTGACCGAGTCTGCAGCACTGCGTTTAGCTTGCTTAAAAGCAGTATAGAGGGCATTACTTTTTGGTGCTAGGGCGCAGTATACACAGGCCTGTGCAATGGCTCGCTCCCCTTCTGCCGCACCTACACGATGATAGGTATCCCATGCATCTAAACACAATGAAAGCGCTTTTGGATCGGCTAAGCCAATATCTTCTGAAGCAATAGCCAGTAAGCGTCGCATAATGGGCGTCGGATCCGTACTGGCCTGTAAAAACCGAGCAAACCAATATAGCGCACCGTCACTGGAAGAGCCTCGCACCGATTTGTGAAACGCAGACAATATATCGTAATAATGATCACCGTCTTTATCAAAATGTGGAATAGCGACCCCGGCAGCCGCTTGCACGTCCACAAGTTCAATGACTGTCCCATTTGCTTTGCCCATAGATGCAAGCTCCAAACACAGTAATGCTTTTCGCGCATCGCCATTGGCAACGCGAACAATGGCGGCTAACGCGTTATCACCTATCGCTAATGATTGCTTAGATAAAACGGCATCTTGTAGTAACGCTCGGCTCAATAGAGAGCGAATATCTTGTTCCGTTAACGTCTCTAAAACGTAGACTCGAGTTCTCGATAACAATGCATTGTTGCAAGAAAAAGACGGGTTTTCTGTCGTTGCACCAATAAAAGTTATCAATCCCGATTCAATCGCAGGTAAGAACGCATCTTGCTGTGCTTTATTAAAACGATGTACCTCATCAACAAACACCACAGTGGCGTATTGCTGAGCTTGTACAAGGGCTAGACGAATGTCTTTCACTCCTGCATCAATAGCCGATAATTTAATAAGTTGTGCGTTAGCGTGTTGCGCCATAATATCAGCTAAGGTCGTTTTGCCTGTGCCTGGCGGCCCCCATAATATACACGAATGTAATTCACCTTGTTTAATCGCTTTGAACAAGGGTTGGTCTTTGCCAAGAATATGCTGTTGTCCAACATAGGTATCTAATGTACGCGGCCGCATACGTTCCGCAAGTGGAGCCACAGGTGCAGTAGTCATATCTTAGATACCGCTTTGGTCGTCTATGACAAAATGTTCAGGTGTTGAAAAAATAAAGGTATCAGAAGGCAACGGCTGGTCTTCTTTTATGTTATCAAAGACAAACTGATTCGTATTTCCTTGCGCATCAAAAACCTGTACCTCTTTAAGTTGGTCATTGATAAATATCAATGTGACTGCCTCATTTGCACTGCCCTCGTCACGGTTTTTCACAATAAAGGTGCGTGTTGCAATATCTGGTTGATCCTCGAAGGTCACTGCAAATTGTGCCCACACTTCTGGGTCATTGGTACTTAGCAACATCATTGGATGATTATCAACTAAGTTGGCTTGGTTATAAATAGAGACTTGCTCTAAAAACATATCGGCATAAGCGATTTTAGAACCATTGGCAACCAAAATCGTTTCATCCGGAGTCATCGCATGCCAACGTAATTGCTCAGGCCTGGCCATTTTAATAGTACCTGTGCTTTGCTGGACTAAGCTGTCTTCAGAGTTTCTGACCTCCTGGCTAAAGTCAGCTTGATAAGTTTTAAAACGGTTCAGTACAGATTGTAGTTGTACTTTAGCATCTGCGATAGCAGCACTTTGTCTGGACATATGTTGTGCTGTAGGACTAGCACATGCCCCAAACACAGTCACAAACATCGATATGAAAATAATTTGACCCATAATATGTCGCATGCAATTATCCTTAGTCTTTTGGCGCAGGAGCTGCCAATACCTCACGATTGCCATTATGTCCCGGGGCGGATACCACACCATTAGCTTCCATCTGTTCAACTAAACGTGCGGCTCGGTTATAGCCAATGCGGAACTTGCGTTGCACACTGGAAACTGAGGCTTTACGTGTTTCAGTGACAAAGGCTACCGCCTCATCAAAAAACACATCGAGTTCTTGATCACCGCCATCTGGCTGTTCCCCAGGCAATAAAGTATCTGAGCTGGGCTCACCATTTAGTATTTCATCAATGTATTCAGGCTCACCTCGAAGCTTCCAATCCGCGACCACCGCATGCACTTCATGATCATCAACGAATGCACCATGAACACGTGTAGGCACACCGGTTCCAGGCGGTAAGTAAAGCATATCCCCCATACCAAGTAAGGTTTCTGCGCCTTGTTGATCAAGAATCGTTCTAGAGTCAATCTTGCCCGATACCTGAAACGCAATCCGCGTGGGAATATTGGCTTTGATCAGTCCGGTAATCACATCAACAGATGGTCTTTGCGTCGCAAGAATTAAGTGAATACCTGCAGCACGGGCTTTTTGAGCAATACGTGCAATGAGTTCTTCCACTTTCTTACCGACAATCATCATCATGTCAGCAAATTCATCTACTACCACAACAATGGCCGGTAACTTGGTCAGCGTAGGTGCTGTTTCATCCATACTATCACCGGGTTGCCATAATGGATCGGGAATGGGTTCACCCGCCTCAATCGCTTCGGTGACTTTGGCGTTGTAACCTTTTAAGTTGCGTACGCCCAACATGGCCATCAAACGATACCGGCGCTCCATCTCACCGACGCACCAGCGCAATGCATTGGCTGCGTCTTTCATGTCCGTCACGACTTCGGCTAATAGATGAGGAATACCCTCATAGACCGATAATTCAAGCATCTTAGGATCAATCATGATCATGCGCACGTCTTCTGGTGAAGATTTGTACAATAAAGATAGTATCATGACATTAACACCAACTGACTTACCTGAACCAGTGGTACCGGCGACTAACAAATGAGGCATTTTGGCCAAATCAACCACCACAGGTTTACCAGAAATATCCGAGCCCAATACCATTGTGAGTGGACTGGCGTTCGCCTGAAACGCATCTGAGCTGATCACTTCACTCAAACGCACCATTTCACGGTTTTTATTTGGCAATTCTAAACCAATGACAGATTTTCCAGGAATGACTTCAACTACTCGAACGCTGATGGCTGACATCGCACGAGCTAAATCTTTTGATAAGGTGGTGATTTTGCTGACTTTCACACCTGGTGCCAAATCAAGTTCAAAGCGGGTAATGACCGGACCTGGATACACGCCCACAACGTTGGCTTCAATATTGAAATCCGCTAGTTTTGCTTCTACTAATCGAGCAATGCCTTCAAGCTCTTCTTGCGTGATCGGATTTTTGATTTTATCTGGGCGATCTAACAAATCAAAAGACGGTAATTCGCCTTCAGGTTTTGGCGCGTTCGGATCGATGATTTTACTTTTTACCAAGGGCGAGTTGACTGCACCCTTTGGCTGAGAAACGGGGGACTCATAAATTTTTTTCGGTGGTTGAGGAGCCGAGCTTATTTCAGACTCACCTGACACATCGTCAATAGTAAGCTGCGCAGCCGTTTCAGTGTTAATGACAAGAGATGGCTTATCATCCTCCTCATCAACTTTATAAAGCGTCTCGTGTTTAATGTTAAACGATGGGTCTTCTGGCGAGGGAATTGCAGTTTTAATGCTCGTAATTGCTGGTTCAGTGTTGCTATCTTCGGCATCGGATTTACTCGATAGGCGAGGTAATGTTGGAAGAGAAAAGCGCTGAACATGTTCGGGTAAAAGCAAGACTTGTTGACCTGACCATAAAGTACCCTCACCTATCTTATCAATGATATTGAGCCAAGATATGCCGGTAAGTAACGTAAACCCCGTCGCAAAAAAACACAGTAATAATAAACTCGTACCGATAAAGTTAAACTGAGGTGTTAACGCACTCGCGATGATATCACCGAACAACCCACCTGCAGAAAAATAATACATGTCATCAAAATTGATACTCGCAATGCCCGTGCACGCAATAATTAAAAAGACCAAACCAACGAGGCGCAAAGCGATATTTAAGTAATCTAATTGCAGTATATTTTTTATTTGTTTGAAGCTAAACCAGCCAAGGAAAGCACAACCAAAGGGTATGAGATACGCGAGATAGCCAAAACTAAAAAATAACAGATCAGCAACATGGGCGCCAATCGGTCCCATCCAGTTTTGGATATTGGGTTGCAAACCCGTTTGAGTCCAACCTGGGTCAGCTTGGTGAAAAGACATCAGCGCCAAAAAAATGAACAGAGCCAACATACAAAACACAATCATGAGTGTTTCATAGATCCGCTGTAAACCGGTCATTTTCCCCATTTTTACCTCTTATCTCTCGTCTTTGGAGTTTTTTTCAATATCTTATCACAGCAATACTCAAGATGCGTCACTTGCGACACCTAACGTCGCTTTAAATCTATTTTGATGCGGTGACTGTGTTTGACTTCTTCCATCACTACATAGCTGCGCGATTCACGCACACCGGGTAAACGCAATAAAGTATCGCCCAGTAATTTGCGATAACTGGCCATATCTGCCACTCGTGTTTTGAGTAAAAAATCGAAATTCCCAGAGACCAAGTGACACTCTTGAATATCATCTTGTTGTTGCACGGCGGCTGAAAAATCAGCAAAAATATCAGGTGATGTTTTGCTCAGTGATATTTCGACAAACACCAACATGCTAGCACCGAGTTTATTCGGATCAAGTTGAGCAAAATACCCTGTGATATATCCCTGCTCTTCAAGCCGTTTAACCCTTTCAAGACAAGGGCTTGGGCTTAATCCGACCTGTTTGGCCAAATCAACATTGGCGATCCGACCTTGATGTTGCAATACATTGAGAATATTACGGTCGATATTGTCTAAGTGTTTTGGGGTTTTTATAAGCATATAAGATATTGCTAAATTATTATTTTGCCAAATAATATACCGCAAATTTACAAAATAAGAAATTTAATCACTGAATCAATCGGCTATAATTTGCATTAAGACAGAACTTACATGGACACACATCATGATAATAGGTGTACCAAAAGAAATAAAAAATCACGAATACCGAGTTGGACTTACACCTGCTACAGTATTGGAATATGTCAATCATGGACACACAGTCATTGTTGAAACACAAGCTGGAGCAGGCATTGGTTTTAGCGATGAAGATTATGTGCAAGCGGGTGCGCACATCGAACAATCTGCTGCAATGGTGTTTGACAAAGCCGACATGATCGTCAAAGTCAAAGAACCTCAGCCAAACGAATGCAAAATGCTCCGCGAAGGACAAATTCTCTATACCTATTTGCATTTGGCGCCAGACCCAGTCCAAACCCAATTGCTAGTCGAATCAAATGCCACTTGTATTGCGTATGAAACCGTAACTGACAAACAGGGTGGTTTACCTCTACTTGCTCCCATGAGTGAAGTTGCCGGACGCATGGCGGTTCAAGCCGGAGCGCACTACCTTGAAAAAGCCCAAGGAGGTAATGGCACTTTATTAGGTGGCGTCCCCGGCGTAGCACCCGGCAGAATACTTATTGTGGGTGGTGGTGTTGTAGGCATCAATTCAGCCAAAATGGCCATTGGTTTGGGTGCGGAAGTCACCATCATGGATCGTTCTTTACCCCGCTTACGACAACTCGATGACCTCTTTCAAACTCGGGTGAAAACTGTCTATTCTACTGCTGATGCGATTACTGAGTATTCCTCAACGGCTGATTTGGTGATAGGTGCGGTGTTGATTCCAGGCGCAGCAGCTCCAAAGTTGCTTACCCATGAACACATCAAGAATATGAAAAAAGGCGCAGTAGTTGTAGATGTCGCCATTGACCAAGGAGGCTGTTTTGCTACCTCAAAGGCAACCACGCATCAAGAGCCAGTTTACATTGTTGATGATGTTGTACACTATTGTGTTGCAAATATGCCAGGTGGTGTAGCACGGACCTCAACCATTGCTTTGAATAATGCGACCCTGCCATTTGGTTTAGCCATCGCAAATAAAGGGGCTAAACAAGCTATGATGGAAGACGTACATCTGCTAAACGGTTTAAATGTGCATCGCGGCATGGTGACTTATAAAGCCGTTGTGGATGCATTAGGCGAAGAGCTGAGATTAACCTATACCCCAGCTTTGGATGCATTAGCGTAATTAAGCAATCGAGGTGTTAATTTGCTCAAGGACTGATAGAGGATCCGCTGCTTGTGTAATAGGACGCCCAATCACCATGTAATCGACCCCAACCTGAATGGCATCCGGTGGGGTCATTACTCTCACTTGATCTCCCACTTCCGAGCCAACTGGACGAATACCAGGCGTGACGACAGTAAAATCAATGCCACAAAGCTCTTTGATGCGCTTCGCTTCATGTGCAGAACTTACCACACCGTCAAAACCAGATTCTGCTGTTAACTTGGCCAGTCGCCCTACTTGGGTGGGAATACTGGTATCTGGTACAACACCTTGAAGTTGAGATTCATCCATTGAGGTTAGAACCGTCACTGCGATCAATAAGGGTCTATCATTACCCAGAGGTTCAAGCAATTCTCGGGTATGGCTCATCATCTTACCACCACCACTGGCATGCACATTGACCATCCAAACGCCCAAGTCGGCCGCAGCAAGACAGGCTTTGGCAACCGTGTTGGGGATATCGTGAAATTTAAGATCCAAAAATACTGAAAAGCCTTTTGCGACTAATGGCTTTACCACATCCGGTCCAAAATACGTGAACATTTCTTTGCCAATTTTTAACTTACATAGTGAAGGATCCACTTGATCAACAAAATTATGTAAATCGGGTAGATTGTTAAAATCACACGCAACGATGACTTTAGAATCGATATTGGATTGAGACATATTAATTTCTTCTTATTTACTCCCCGTCCAATCCTTTGATGGGTTTAACAACACTCCAGTGTTTGCATGATGGACACAACCAGTAAACTTGACGGCCTGAGAACCCACATCGTGTGCAGCGATATTTTGGGCGAGCTTTAATTTGCTCAGAAACCAGTTGTTGTAAAAGATGTAAACTTTCTTTGATATGGTTATCTTGCTGACGTTCAACAAATAACCCTAGCAAGGTATTAAAACCGCGCATAGTTGGGCGTTTTTGTAATTGTTTTAATAACGTTTCGGATGCAGCTTCATCGCCAACTTCTTTGGCCAACAATGTCACTTTGGCTAAGTAGGAGGTCGCACACACATCCCAATGTGGCTCAATGCTTTGTCTCAATACCTCATCATCGGACAAGGCTTTAGCACACTGCTCTAATAATGGCACCGCTTCAGAAAACCAGGACATATCTCGACCAGGTACTTCATTGAGCGCTGTAACGGCCTCTCGATATTGTTCTTGTTCGATGTAAACGCGTCCTAACATCAACCATGGCCTTACGGCAGTTTTATCGACATCTACGGCTTTACGCAAATACGGATAAGCTTCAGAAAAGTCAGATGATTTGGTGTATTGATTGGCCATTTCACAATAAAAATGTGCTAATTGAGTACGCACAAGCTCGTTTTCAGACTGAATTTCTAACATATTCTGAGCCAGCTCAATGGCTTTATCCCATTCTTTGGTCGTCTGATAGATCTCAAAGAGATACTCTTGTGCTTGTGGACGATGCTTATCACTGTCAAGCAATTTGATGAAGGCGTTTTCAGCCCGCTCCAAAAATCCAGCTAACATATAATCACGGCCTAACTCGGCTAAAGCATTTTCTCTAGGAGTGCCCTGAAGCTCATCCCTTGTCACTAAGTTTTGATGGATGCGGATTGCACGATCTAATTCACCGCGATGCCGAAAAAAATTCCCCATAGCAATATGGGTTTCCACGGTATCATTATTGAGTGAGATCATTTTAATAAAGGTATCAACTGCCTTATCTGGTTGGTCAGACAGTAAAAAGTTCAAACCTTTATAATAGTGACGTGACAGAATACTGGATTGTTTACGTTGTGCTTTGCGCACGCTGTTTCGCCCCATAATCCATCCATACCAGACGGTCACAGGTAGCAATAAAAACACCAATTCAGGCATTAATTAGTCTTCTTTTTGTAATCTTTTGACTTGGCTTTTAAGGCTACTCACTTGCCATGATAATTTCAACCAATTAAAGAACATTGTCAGCATCCCAATGACAACACCCGCCCCTAATGTAATTGCCATCAAGGTGGATTCACGCATCTCAGATTGCGCAATCAAATAATTGATGGTGATAACGTCTTGGTTACGTGAGCCTACTACAATAGCAAACACCAAAACCAACACTAATAACAAAAAGGTCAATAATCCCTTCACTTAAATCTCCTTTGCTGAATTGAACACAGTAAACTCTATTTATAGTGAGTTTACAGGTCAACCCGATCCCGTAATTCTTTGCCCGGCTTAAAATGGGGTACGTATTTACCTTCAAGTTGTACCGACTGTCCCGTTTTGGGGTTACGTCCTACTCTAGGCTCTCGATAGTGTAATGAAAAGCTACCAAACCCACGGATCTCAATGCGTTCACCACGCTGTAGGGTTTGCGCCATATATTCAAGTAACTCTTTTACTGCTACTTCAACATCACGACTCTGCATAGATGAAGATTCATCCATTAAACGTTCAATTAACTCAGATTTAGTCATATACCGTCTCTCGCACATTGATCATGTGTAAGACTTGCAGAAAAAAAGGTGTAACGCAAGTTAAGTTGACGTTACACCTTTGATTTTTTACAAGAAATTAGTATTACTCGCCTTTAGCAGCCTTAAATGCTTCTGCCATAGCGTTAGTGCTAACCTCTTCTTGTTGATTGACTTTATCAAGCGCTTCTTTCTCTTCTGCTTGATCTTTAGCCTTAACTGATAAGCTAACAACGCGATTTTTACGATCGACACCGGTAAACTTAGCTTCGATAACATCACCTACAGAAACTTCTTCTGAAGCGTCTTCGATGCGGTCACGTGATAAGTCTGCAACTCGGATATAGCCTTCAACTTCTTCTGCTAGGTTAACAGTGACACCCTTAGCATCAACAGCAACAACAGTACCATTTACGATGCTGCCTTTAGGCGTTGAAGTGGTGTATGAAGTGAATGGGTCTTCGTCGATTTGCTTAACGCCAAGAGAAATACGCTCACGCTCTGGATCAACTTGTAATACCACTGCAGAGATTTCGTCACCTTTCTTGAATTCACGAACCGCTTCTTCGCCAGTCTTGTTCCAAGAAATGTCAGATAAGTGAACCAAGCCATCGATACCACCGTCAAGACCGATAAAGATACCAAAGTCAGTGATTGATTTGATCTTACCAGCGACTTTGTCACCTTTGTTGTAAGACTTAGCAAACTCTTCCCATGGATTCGCTTTACATTGCTTAAGACCAAGAGAAATACGACGACGTTCTTCGTCAATTTCAAGCACCATAACTTCCACAACGTCACCTAAGTTAACGACCTTAGATGGGTGGATGTTCTTGTTCGTCCAATCCATTTC